>CAZBSR010000034.1:0-11803 GCA_964494575.1 uncultured Methylophilaceae bacterium
ATGAGCTTTACCGGCAATCCCGGTACCGGCAAGACCACGGTGGCGATGCGTATGGCGGAGATACTGCACCGGCTTGGCTACATCCGTGAGGGCCACCTGGTTTCGGTCACGCGCGATGATCTCGTCGGCCAATACATCGGCCACACCGCGCCCAAGACCCGCGAAGTCATCAAGAAAGCCATGGGCGGCGTGCTGTTTATCGATGAGGCCTATTACTTATACAAGCCGGAGAATGAGCGCGACTATGGCGCGGAGTCCATCGAGATACTGCTGCAGGTGATGGAAAACAATCGTGACGACCTCGTGGTCATTCTGGCCGGCTACAAGGATCGCATGGACAAGTTTTTCCAGAGCAATCCCGGTATGCGTTCACGCATCGCGCATCACATTGATTTTCCGGACTACAGCGCGGATGAACTGCTTGCCATTGCCAAGCTCATGCTGGCCACACAGAATTACCGCTTCAGCGCCGAGGGTGAACAGGCATTCGCCGAATACATACCGCTGCGTATGAAGCTTGGGCATTTTGCCAATGCGCGCTCAATACGCAATGCACTGGATCGTGCGCGCTTGCGCCAGGCGAACCGCCTGTTCGGCAGCAGGAAAAAAGCACTTACCAAATCCGACCTGATGACACTGGAGGCCGAGGACATACGCGCCAGCCGCGTGTTTCAGGAAGGCGCACTGGACCTCGATGGCGACGAAAGCATTATTCCAGGCAAATAAGGACTCCGGAAATTAGCCTCACGGGTTTATAATTCTGTTTGCGACGTTCAAGAATTTCCCGGAAGTCCATTAGAAACTCACGAGAATTTACTAGAAACATATGCCAGACACATACAGATGAGCCAGCCGTTATTGAATACCAGCATCAAGAGCCTGCCCATGATCAATCAGGGCAAGGTGCGTGATATTTATGATCTCGGCCCTGATACGATGCTGCTGGTAGCGACAGATCGCCTCTCAGCGTTCGATGTGGTGCTGCCCACGCCGATAGCCGGTAAAGGCACGGTTCTAACCGAGATTGCCAATTTCTGGTTCGACAGGCTCAAACACATTATCCCCAATCACTTGACCGGGGTGGATCCTGACAGTGTGGTCAGCGACCCCGCCGAAAAGGCCCAGTTGGGACCTCGTGCGCTGGTGGTGAAGAAACTCAAGCCGCTGCCCATTGAGGCGATTGTGCGCGGTTACCTGGTCGGTTCGGGCTGGAAAGAATACAAAGCCAGCGGTACCGTTTGCGGTATCAAGCTGCCCGCCGGTTTGCAGGAAGCATCGAAGTTGCCGCAGCCGATTTTTACCCCGTCAAGCAAGGCCGAGATGGGTACGCACGATGAAAACATCACGCTGGATAAATGCGCACAATTGCTCGGGCAGGAATTGGCGGACAAGGTAGCCAAGGTCAGCATCCGGCTTTACAAAGAGGCTGCCGAATATGCATTGACGCGCGGCATCATCATTGCCGACACCAAGTTCGAGTTCGGCTTGGATGATGCTGGCGAACTGTATTTGATTGACGAGATTTTGACCCCGGATTCCTCCCGTTTCTGGCCGGCGGATCAATATGCAGTGGGAAGTAACCCGCCAAGTTTCGACAAGCAGTATGTACGGGACTGGCTGGAGGCTTCTGGCTGGAACAAGCAGGCGCCTGGCCCGGAATTGCCGGACGATGTCGCTGCAAGAACCAGCGAAAAATATCATGAGGCTTATAGATTATTGACGGGTAGAACCCTGCTTCAAAATTAAAGACACGAAAATCACGCTCAAACAGATTGCACAGCAGTTAAAGACAGAGTTCGAGGTGTATCGCCTCATTTCGCACCATCCGCAAACGCCTTTATTTGCTAAAATCCTGTTAGGGCTGGCAATTGGTTATTTATTGCTGCCATTTGATCTTATTCCAGATTTCATCCCGGTCATTGGTCAGCTTGATGATTTGGTCATCGTGCCTGGTTTGATCTATCTCGCCTTGAAATTGATTCCAGACGATCTTGTGCTTGCGTGCAGGCAACAAATTAAAGAAAAGAGCAAAAATTGAGCGAAATTGAGAAATTGATCCAGGGTTACCGTCGTTTCCACGAAAATTATTTTGATGCCGATGAGCCGCTGTTCAACCAGCTAGCACATGGCCAGAAACCTGGCACACTGGTGATCGCATGTTCGGATTCACGTGTGGATCCGGCGATAATCATGGATAGCGAGCCGGGCGACCTTTTTGTCGTGCGTAACGTAGCCAACCTGGTTCCACCCTATGAAATCGGCGGCGGTTATCACGGCGTAAGTTCGGCCTTGGAGTTTGGCGTACGCGTGCTTGAGGTCGAACACATCATCGTTTTCGGCCATCGTCAGTGCGGCGGGATCCGGGCACTGGTTGACGGTATTGATGTAGGCGCTGCTGGGGGTGAGTTTGTGGTGCCATGGATGAATATGGCGCAACGTGCACATGAGCGGGTGCTAGCTGAAAATCCGCATGGCAGTTCTGAAGAGCATGCACGTGAATGCGAACTGGGTGGGGTCATCGTGTCGCTGGAGAATCTGATGACTTTCCCCTGGATTAAATCTCGCGTAGACGAGGGCAAGCTGGAGCTGCATGGCTGGTATTTTGATATCGAGACCGGTGAGATACTGGCTTACAACGCGGACACGCTGGTTTTCGAACCTGTACGCTGATCACTGCGAGTTCCGCATTAATTATTTTATGGATTGAAAGTTGAATGATGGCTTTAATGAATGTGCCTACGGGCAAAGATGTTCCAAATGACTTTAACGTAGTCATCGAGATCCCCATGCAGGGCGAGCCGGTGAAATATGAGGTAGATAAGGAAAGCGGCGCCATTTTTGTGGATCGTTTCATGGGTACTGCCATGCACTATCCTTGCAACTACGGCTATATCCCGCACACCCTGTCAGATGACGGTGACCCGGCCGATGTGCTGGTGATTACGCCTGTGCCCTTGCTGCCGGGAGTTGTAGTGCGCTGCCGCCCGCTGGGTATGCTGAAGATGACGGACGAAGCTGGCGAGGATGCCAAGTTGCTGGCCGTGCCGGTGGATAAGGTCTGCGGACTGTATAGCCATTTCAAGACCTATGAGGATATCTCGGTCTGGCGCCTGAACATGATTGCTCATTTCTTTGAACACTATAAGGATCTGGACAAGGGTAAATGGGTGAAGATCGATGGCTGGGTCGGGTTGGAAGAGGCGAAGCAGGAGATTATCGCCAGTGTTGAGCGCTACAATAAGGCGTTGGTCAAGCCAGCTTTCTGACTGTACGCATTACTGGAATAAAAAAGGGCAGCCTTGGCTGCCCTTTTTTATTCTGAAGCTTATTTAACCTAGATTAACCCAGTAAAGGAATAATCAACAGAGCAACAATGTTGATGATCTTGATGAGCGGGTTAACTGCGGGGCCGGCAGTGTCCTTGTAAGGGTCGCCTACGGTATCGCCCGTGACTGCAGCTTTGTGTGCCTCAGAGCCCTTGCCGCCGTGGTTGCCGTCTTCGATATATTTCTTGGCATTATCCCAGGCGCCGCCGCCGGTGGTCATGGAAATAGCCACGAACAGGCCGGTGACGATGGTCCCCATCAGCAGGCCGCCGAGTGCTACCGGCCCCAAGGCGAGGCCTACAGCTACCGGCACCACGACAGGTAACAGTGAAGGGATGATCATTTCCTTGATGGCAGCAGTGGTCAGCAGATCGACCGCCACACCATATTCCGGCTTGCCTGTACCATCCATGATGCCTTTGATGTCGCGGAACTGGCGGCGCACTTCGACTACTACCGAGCCCGCTGCACGGCCTACCGCTTCCATGGCCATGGCGCCGAACAGGAATGGGATCAGGCCGCCGAGGAACAGCCCGATAATCACCATGGGGTCGGACAGGTCAAAGGAGACGCCAACACCTATCTTTGTTTCGAGTGCGTGGGTGTAATCCGCGAACAATACCAGCGCAGCGAGCCCCGCAGAACCAATGGCATAACCCTTGGTCACGGCTTTGGTGGTATTACCCACGGCATCCAGCGGATCGGTTACATCACGCACCTCTTTCGGTAACCCAGCCATTTCTGCAATGCCGCCGGCGTTATCGGTGATGGGGCCATAGGCATCAAGTGCCACGATAATCCCTGCCATGGACAGCATGGAGGTCGCAGCAATCGCGATGCCGTAAAGTCCGCCCAGCCAGTGAGAGGCATAAATGGCGGCACACACCGAGATTACCGGCCAAGCTGTCGATTTCATCGAAACCCCGATGCCGGCGATAATATTGGTTGCATGGCCGGTGGTGGATGCCTGTGCTACATGGCGTACAGGTGCATATTCGGTTGCAGTGTAATACTCGGTAATCACGACCAGCGCAGCTGTCAGCACCAGGCCAACGGCCGAGGCGCCCCACAGCCTGAGGACGGACAGATCGGAATCAACGTTTGCGACGTTATGCATCAGCCAGTCAGTGACAGGATAGAACGCGACCAGTGAAAGCACGCCAGCTACTGCGAGACCTTTATATAGTGCATTCATGATCTTGCCGCTGCCGGAGTAACGTACGAAATAGCAGCCGATGATGGAGGCCACGATAGACACGGCACCCAGTACCAGCGGATAAATAATGGCATTTTCGCCCATTTCCGATAGCACAAGAGAGCCTAGCAGCATGGTGGCGATAATCGTTACCGCATAAGTCTCGAACAGGTCGGCGGCCATACCGGCACAGTCGCCGACGTTGTCGCCGACGTTATCTGCAATCACTGCCGGGTTGCGCGGGTCGTCTTCCGGGATACCGGCTTCTACCTTGCCAACCAGGTCGGCGCCAACGTCAGCGCCTTTGGTGAAGATGCCGCCGCCAAGGCGGGCGAAGATGGAGATCAGCGATCCGCCGAAAGCCAGGCCGATCAAGGGCTCTACGGTCTCGTGCACGTCGCCGCCCAGATGTACCAATACTGCGTAATAACCGGCAACGCCCAGCAGGCCCAAGCCAACGACCAGCATGCCGGTAATGGCGCCGCCTTTGAATGCCACATCAAGCGCCGGAGCGATGCCGCCACGCGCGGCTTCGGCAGTACGCACGTTGGCGCGCACCGAAACATTCATGCCGATATAGCCTGTAGCACCGGAAAGAATGGCGCCTATGGCAAAGCCGACAGCAGCCTTGATAGAGAGGAAAACAGCGATGATGATGAACAGTACGGCACCCACGATGCCGATAGTGGTGTACTGCTTGTTAAGGTAGGCGGCGGCGCCTTCCTGAATGGCTTTGGCAATCTCCTGCATTTTGTCGTTACCGGCAGGTAGAGACAGAATCCATTTACTCATCAAAGCGCCATATAGTACGGCAAGGATACCGCTTGCGATTGCTAATATCAGTCCAGCAGACATCGATTTCTCCCTATCTTAAAAAGTTAAACGAACCTCAAGGCTTTCTTTATTATCAATGTTGAATTAACTATTTATTATTTCATTATTATGGGTACGTAACAACGCTATGTACCAATAGCTGGCAATAATAGCTTTTTTAGGCCAGCACATGCGATTCATTCATTTTCAGCCGCGGCCAAACGAATCCCACAGCATGACTATGCCGACGATCACCAGCAGTATTGCGAACAGGCGTTTGAGTGTAGCCGCCGGCAAGCGGTGAGCCAGATTGGCACCGACAGGCGCCGTGAATATGCTGGCGATGGCAATGCCGGCGACGGCAGGCAGGTAGATGAACCCTGAACTATATTGCGGCAGGTTCGGCACATTCCAGCCCGCAATCACAAAACCGCTGGTGCCCGCTATCGCAATGGCCAAGCCGATCGCAGCGGAGGTGCCAATCGCTTTGCGGATGCCGACATTGCAATAGACCAGATAGGGTACTGAAAGTGTGCCACCACCGATGCCGACGAAACTCGAGACGAGCCCTATCAGTATGCCGGCCACGCTGACAGCGGCGATGCCGGGCAATTTCCGGTGCGGGCTGGGGGCCAGGTTAAAAAACAGTTGTACCGCAACGAAAAAACCGAAGACGACAAAAATTAACTTCAGCCAGCTACTGTCGAGGTGCGTCGCCAGATGCGAGCCCAGCAGTGTGCCGGCTACGATGCCCACCGTGATTTTTTTAACGATATTCCAGTTGACGTTGCGTTTAAGATGATGCGCCCGCGCCGAAGAAATGGAAGTCAGGATGATGGTGGCGAGAGATGTGCCCAAGGCCATATGCATGATATGGGTCTCGGGAAAATGTAGCCCCAGGAACAAAAAAGTCAGAACAGGCACGATGATGAGGCCACCGCCCACGCCGAAGAGGCCGGACAGCACACCGGTGACTGCGCCGGCAAACAGGTATATGAGTAGTTCCATGGTTAGTTCTAAAGGCAGTAGTTTTTAAGATTGATGCTACGAGCTGAATGAGGCGTTTTGGTTCGACGCCTACTTTCTGTTTGATAGCCTGGCAAGTACCTCGCCAAGTGCTGAATCGCCCAATTCGCCGGCCAGCTTTTCCAGGCTTGATGCAGCTTGCGGGCTAAGAATCCGTATCGATTTTACCGGTTTTTGCGGGCTAGATTTGACTTGCACTTCGACGCGAATTGAAGTAACTTCGACCCCTTGCTTTTGCAATTTCGTCAATAAGCTGGGCAGTAACATTTTAATTTTGGCTGCAACTGCGCCATTGTCGGCATACACGGTCAGACGTTTGTGTTTAATGCCGCCGGCCCGCGTAAGTTGCTTTAGGGAATCTGGTGCTACGGCCTCCCAGTTTTTTTGTGAGGCCGTTAAATCGCCCGCTTGGGCCGATAGAGCCACTAGCTCGGCATTGTCATTAAATAGAGCGTTTAAACGCCGCATGCCGTGAGTCTCCCAAAAAGGGGAATTATGTGAATATAATTTTTGTTTCCAACAACATGGCGAAGGCCAGAACTTTGACCATGCCTCAGGTGGTTTTGCTGCTGGCATTACTGCTCATCCTGCCAGTCGCCCTTACTCTAGCATTAATTCTGCCACAAGATGGTATTCCGCAACATGGCGTTAAATCACTTCTCCCCCCCAATCTGCACTTTTCCCTGCATAACCCGCAAAAACATCTTGATGCACTGGCGCTGCAGTTAGGCGAAATCCAGGCAAGGGTAATGCGTCTTGATGCCCAGAGTGATCGCCTGGCAAAAATGGCCGGCGTTAAAGATAACGATGCGACAAAAGACCTGATCGAAAAGCTGCCGCCGGGACGCGGGGGGCCGGAAATTAATGCGCAGCCAATTACCGAAGAACAATTACAGGCAGAGATTACAGAACTTATGGCAGAGATTGACCGTCGAAGTGATCGCTTGAGTATATTTGAGGCCAGCCTGTTGCAGCAGAAACTGAAAAAAAGCACGTTGCCCAGTTCAAACCCTGTCGGGGTCGCTTACAATTCTTCCAGTTATGGCTGGCGGATTGATCCATTCACTGGCAGGAACGCGTTTCATGAAGGGCTGGATTTTTCGGCAGCAATCGGAACCCCCATCTATGCCGCTGCTGACGGGGTAGTCACCGTAGCTGAACAGACCCCCGATTATGGTAAACTCGTGAAAATCAGCCATGGCTCCGGTCTCGAGACGCGCTACGCGCACACGTCGATGATTCTGGTAAAAGTGGGCGAGGTGGTAAAGAAAGGCCAGCTTATTGCCAAAGTGGGCAATACCGGACGGTCTACTGGGGCACATTTGCATTTTGAAGTGCGTTTGAATGGCGCTCCTCTGGATCCAAGAAAGTATCTGAAGAACAGGTCAAGTTGAAAGTAGCAAGTTGAATCGTCGCGTTAAAATTACATTAATCCTAAATCGGTCACTATCTAAACGTTGTCGTTTTTAGTGGCCATGTCAACCTAAGAGGTTTCCGCTATCGCGGAAAATCGGTGTTATTCCATGTTATCCAAGTTGTTTAAGAAATTCGTCGGCAGCCGTAACGATCGCCTGGTCAAACAATATGGCCAAAAAGTTCGCGCCATCAATGCCCTTGAAGGCGCCCTGCAAAATCTTACTGATGAGCAGCTGCGAGATAAGACGGCAGAATTCAAGCAGCGTTACCAGAATGGTGAAAGCCTGGATAAATTACTGCCTGAGGCTTTCGCGGTCGTCCGCGAAGGTGGTCGGCGTGTATTGGAAATGCGCCATTTCGATGTGCAGCTGATCGGCGGCATGGTATTGCATGCAGGCAAGATCGCTGAAATGCGTACCGGCGAAGGTAAAACGCTGGTAGCGACCCTGCCGGCTTACCTTAATGCGCTTAGTGGCAAAGGCGTGCATGTGGTGACTGTCAATGACTACCTGGCAAAGCGCGATGCTGAATGGATGGCGCGGCTATATAACTTCCTCGGCCTCAGTGTCGGCATCAACCTGTCGCAGATGTCGCATGACGAGAAGCAAAAAGCCTATGCCGCAGATATCACTTACGGTACCAATAACGAATTCGGTTTTGATTATCTGCGCGACAACATGGTGTACACGGCGGCCGAGCGCGTGCAGCGTCCGCTGGCTTATGCACTGATTGATGAGGTCGACTCCATCCTGATTGATGAAGCGCGTACACCGCTGATCATTTCCGGCCAGGCCGATGACAGCATAGAACTATATGTACAAATGGATGGTATCGCGGCCAAGCTAACCCGCCAGAAAGAGGAAGAGGGCGAGGGCGATTTCTGGGTTGATGAAAAAACGCATCAGGTCGTCCTTTCAGAGGAAGGCCATGAGCATGCCGAGCAATTGTTGGCCGATGCGGGCCTGCTGCCGGAAGGTACCAGCCTGTATGACGCCGCCAGCATTACCCTGGTGCATCATATGTATGCCTCTCTGCGCGCGCAGTCGCTGTTCCACAGGGATCAGCACTATGTCGTGCGCGACGGCGAAGTGATCATCGTGGATGAATTTACCGGCCGCATGATGCCGGGCCGCCGCTGGTCCGATGGTTTGCATCAGGCAGTCGAAGCCAAGGAAGGCGTGACGATCCAGAAGGAAAACCAGACGCTGGCCTCCATTACCTTCCAGAACTTCTTCCGCATGTATGAAAAGCTGTCAGGCATGACGGGCACAGCGGATACCGAAGCCTATGAATTCAACCAGATCTACGGACTGGAAACGGTGGTGATTCCGACACACCGCGAAATGCAGCGTAAAGACCTGATGGATAAGGTCTATCGTACCGCTGCTGAAAAATATCAGGCGGTGATTGAAGACATCCATGATTGCCAGAAGCGCGGGCAGCCCGTGCTGGTCGGTACTACTTCAATCGAGAATTCCGAACTGATTGCCGGGCTACTGGATAAAGCCAAGCTCGAGCACCAGGTATTGAACGCAAAGCAGCATGAACGCGAAGCGCAGATCATCGTGCAGGCCGGTCGGCCTGGCGTCATCACCATCGCCACCAATATGGCAGGCCGTGGCACGGATATCGTACTTGGCGGCAATCCGGAGCCTGAGATTGCCTTGCTGCGTAACGACACCGAACTGAGTGATGCCGAGAAGGAATCACGCATAGCAGCGATCAAGGCAGAGTGGCAGCAGCGGCATGATGCAGTGGTCGCTGCTGGCGGCTTGCACATTGTAGGTACTGAGCGGCATGAGTCGCGCCGCGTGGATAACCAGCTGCGCGGCCGCTCCGGGCGACAGGGCGATCCCGGCTCCAGCCGATTCTATCTGTCGCTTGAAGATCAGCTTTTGCGTATTTTTGCATCCGACAAGGTTGCTGCGATCATGGAGCGGCTCAAGATGCCTGAGGGTGAAGCTATTGAGCATCCATGGGTCACCCGCGCTATCGAGAATGCACAGCGCAAAGTGGAAGGCCGCAACTTCGATATTCGTAAACAACTGCTCGAATACGATGATGTTTCCAATGATCAGCGCAAGGTCATTTACCAGCAGCGCAATGAGCTGCTGGAAGCTACCGATGTCAGGGAAACCATCACCGCCATGCGTGGGGACGTATTGGACGACACCATAGCCACTTACATACCGCCTAACAGCGTCGAAGAGCAGTGGGATGTGCCAGGGCTGGAAAAGGCCCTGCTGGCGGATACCGGCCTCGACTTGCCGATAGCGAAAATGCTGGAGGACAATCCGGACCTGCATGAAGAAACCTTGCGCGAGCATATATCCGAGGCTGCAGAAGCGGCATACGCCGGCAAGGAAGCGCTGGCTGGCGAGAGCGTGATGCGGCAGTTCGAGCGCGCCATCATGCTGCAAAGCATCGACAATCACTGGCGCGAACATTTGTCAGCGCTGGATCACTTGCGCCAGGGCATTCATTTGCGTTCCTACGCACAAAGAAATCCCAAGCAGGAATACAAGCGCGAGGCATTTGAGTTATTTGCGGCATTGCTGAATACGGTAAAGCGCGAGGTTACCCAGGTAACCATGCTGGTACAGGTCAAGGATGAAGCGGACATTGAGGCGGTAGAAAAACCGGTCGAGCTGGAGAACGTGCAATACCAGCATGCCGATTTCGATAGCGCTCCGGATGCCCAAGCTGGAACCGATGAAGCAGAGCCGCGGCCGCTGCCATTTGAGCGCGAGGGCATGAAGATCGGTCGCAATGATCCATGCCCCTGTGGCTCAGGAAAGAAATACAAGCAGTGCCATGGCAAGCTGAATTAAGGATTTAATTAATACAGCTTTAGCTAATACAGCGTAGCAACAGCCAGAATCGAAAGCCCGCTCATGCATGAGCGGGCTTTTTTTCGTCCTTTGTTCCTATGGCTTTCACCTTGATCTCCCCCTGATTTTTTTGATGGCATAACTTTTGCGTTGTTTAGTTTATGGCGCAGGTAAATAAGGCCAGCGCGGCAATGCAGGGCAGTTAAACCGAATATGTGCACCACAAAAATGTTTGCGCCTTATTTTGGGGCATAACCTTCACCAACCTTTAATAGGCTAATAATCGAGGTGAAAAGTAAATGGAAATGACGAGATCTGCATCCTCAACATCGCCTGAGTTCATACGCCAGCGCCGTGCTGTCTATCATGGCTTGTGCACCGTACTGACCGAGTCTGAAGCGGCGGCTGCGCTAGTGGTCTGGTCGGAGCATTTCAGCGATCCCGATTCAGCCTTCAGCGGCCTGAGCAGCTTTGTGCGTGATGTCTCAAGCAGTTTCAATAAGGTTTCCCTGCAACGTGAATTGCTGCATGCAATCAGCCGCGCACTGGTGACAAAGCCGGAAGAGTTGCGCCCGGCACCATTGCTGGAAAGCCCGCCGGACGGCAAGCCGAAAGCAGCCCCACCTGCAATCGAGATAGCCGCCCCGGCTCCAATGCCGCCGACTGGCACCGTTGAAAATGCGAATGAAACACCGGAATTCCGTAGCTTTTGTGCACTACTGCTGGATTTGCTTAAGCTCATTGACCAGCAGCATGCTCCATTCGGCAATGATCTTCGTCAGTACATCAAGGATGTGGTGAACGATTTGCCATGGTCCGAGGCCCAGCAGGAGCAGCTCATCAGGTTTGTCGATGACGGCGAGATGTTACAGACGCGTGCCTATCGCGAGGGTCAGCTAAAAGCATTGTTCGGCTCCCTTAAAGCGTGGATGGAAGAAAAACTGGGAAAGAAAGTCTCGGCAAGCCTGATCGAGCGGGCAATGACGGATGTGGGAAAGGCAGAAGCCGGACGTGCTCACTCCCCCAAATCCTTTTTTTAGTGGGCTGGTATGTGAATTGCTAAAGAGTTAGTAAGGCTTAATTAAAGTTACAAAAAGTAGAACGGCAAACGGAAGTAATTTTAGGCGTATTAATTTAAAGCGAGAGAGGCATTAAATGAAATTGTACGACTATAAAAAATGGGCGTTTTTACTCGG
>CAZBSR010000035.1:0-11792 GCA_964494575.1 uncultured Methylophilaceae bacterium
CAACCGTTGAGGCGAGCAACCTTACCCGCATCTATGGTGGCCGCGAGGCGGTCAGTGATGTAAGTTTCACTCTCAGTAAAGGCGAAGTACTCGGTTTCCTGGGTCCTAATGGAGCAGGAAAATCCACCACCATGAAAATGCTGACGGGAAACTTGGCACCGAGTGGAGGTAGCGTCAAGATTTGCGGTATCGACATGATAGAGAACCCGAAAGAGGCCAAGGCGCTGATTGGATACCTGCCGGAGTCGCCGCCGCTTTATCGCGAATTGACTGTAGATGAATTCCTGACCATCGCGGCGCGCCTGCATCGCGTCAGCGGCAGTCACATCAAAAAGGCCGTGCAAAAGGCCAAGGAACGCTGCGGCCTGACCGACATGAGCAAGCGCCTGATTGAAAACCTGTCCAAGGGCTACCAGCAGCGAGTGGGCATTGCACAGGCGATCATCCATAACCCTATGGTCGTGATCCTGGATGAACCTACAGTCGGCCTTGACCCAATCCAGATTCGCGATATCCGCTCGCTCATCAAGGAGCTGGGCGGTGAACACAGCGTGATTTTATCCACGCACATCCTGCCCGAAGTGGAAATGGTCTGTGACCAGGTGCAGATCATTCATGAGGGCAAGCTGGTATTCAACGGTGGTATCGAAGTACTCAAGCAGCAACGCCATGGCAACAAGTTATTGCTTGGCCTGAAAAAGGCACCTGCACAAAAGACCTTATTGCAGATTCCCGGTGTGACCAGTATCGACAAGCTGCCTGATGGCCTGCTACGCGTGCGCTATGCAGAAGGCCAGTCTCCGGTGGAAGCGCTGGTGCAGGAATCGGTAAATAACGGCTGGGGTTTGTTCCAGATCAGCCCCGATCAAACCAGCCTGGAAGAGGTTTTTGTTCAATTGACATTCCAAGAGGCTGCTTAAGCGGGCCTTGCATAATCTGTTCAAGAAAGTGTTCCCATGATTTTCAATATCGTCAGAAAAGAACTCAAGAGCCTGTTTGCTTCGCCCATGGGCTGGATCATCCTGGCTTTGCTGCAGCTGGTATTCGGCTATTTCTTCATGGATGGCATGGACCAGTACTTTCAGACCATGTCCGGTGCCATGCGCCTCGAGCAGCGCGTGGGGGTGACTGAATTCGTGGGGCGCAATGTATTCGGCGTGGTGTCTTTTGTCATGCTGTTTGCCGTGCCCCTGCTCTCCATGCGCCTTATTAGTGAAGAGCGCAGGCAGCAAACACTTACTTTTCTGTTCAGCGCGCCATTGTCGCTCACGGAGATCGTAGTCGGAAAATTCCTTGGGTTAGTAACTTTCCTGACCATCGTGATATTGATCATGACTGTCATGGTGAGCTCATTGAGTCTATGGTCGGAAATCGATTTCGGCTATATCGCAGCTAACGTATTGGGCCTGTGGTTGCTGATAGGCAGCTTCTCGGCGCTGGGCGTATATGTGTCTAGCCTGACCCGCCAGCCCATCGTCGCCGGCATTATCAGTTTTATCGCCTTGTCGGTGCTATTGATCTTGGATCGGTTCTTTGTCGGTGACCCCAGCGGCACGATGGCCTACTTGTCACTGATGCGCCACTTCGAGCCGTTTTCCCGAGGCATGCTGGATACCAGCGATTTCGCTTACTTCCTACTCTTTATCTTCACATTCCTGACCCTGACTGTGCGGCGCCTTGACGCTGACCGTCTGCGCGGCTAAACGGATTTACATAATGAAAACTAATCGCAAATTGCGCTTCCAATTGTTCATGCAGAACAGCTTCTTTGTTTTGCTGTTCCTGGTGCTGGTGTTCCTGCTGGGGTTCCTGACCCGGGAATATCACGTCTCACGGGACATTACCCAAAGTACCAGGAATACCCTGACCGAGGGCAGTGTCAATGTCCTCAAGCAGATGAAGGGCCCGGTCAATATCAAGGCCTATGTCTCGCAGGATGACCAGTACCGCAAGGTGATCCACGATTTTATCTCGCGCTATCAACGCACCAAGCCTGATATCAATGTTGTGTTCATCAATCCGGCCGAGCAGCCAAAAATGGCCCAGGATGACGGCATCAAGGCTGAAGGTGAGCTGGTCGTGGAGTACAACAAGCGCAGCGATCACCTGATCCCGGCCTATGTTGAGCAGGACTTCACCAATCTGCTGGTGCGCTTGTCGCGCTCCAATGAGCGCCCGGTCATGTTCCTGGATGGCCATGGCGAACGCAACCTGATTGGCAAGAAGAATAACGATATCGGTGAGTTCGGTATACAGCTGGAGAAAAAAGGCTTCAAGCTGGCGAACCCAGACCTGACGATTGCGCAGGACGTGCCGCGTAACGGGTCCATGCTGGTGATTGCCAGCCCGCAGATTGATCTGAATGAAATCGAAGTGAAAAAGATCAAGACCTATCTGGAATCGGGTGGTAACCTGCTATGGCTGCTGGACGATAACAACCTGCACGGTTTGCAGCCGATTGCCGAATACCTGGGGCTGCAGCTCGTCCCCGGCATGGTGATAGACCTGTCTGCCAAGCAATACAATGCAGACGTCAAGATGGCGATCGCCAGCCAGTATGGCGAGCATCCCATTAACAAGAATTTCATGCTGCGCACATTCTTCCCCGAGGCGCGCATGATCGATGCGCAGGATTCCTTTGAATGGGGATGGAAGGTCAGCCGCCTGATCGACGTGGCGCCAAATGGCTGGCTGGAAACCGGTAAGCTTGATGGCAACATCAGTTTTGACAAGAGCGATATTCGCGGCCCCATCAATATCGCAGTCGCGCTGGAGCGTGTTTACGGTAAAAAAGGCCAGCGCGTGGTTGTGGTTGGCAATGGCAACTTCCTGTCCAATACCTTCATCGGCAACGGCGGTAATCTGGATTTAGGTATCAATATGGTCAACTGGCTTGCCGGTGACGATAACCTGATCACTATCCAGCCCAAGCCGTTAAGAGATGTGAATGTCATTATCCCCAGTGGCGGCTGGAGTAAATTTGTTGTGCTGACGATATTCTTCGGCTTCTTCCTCGGGTTACCACTCATCCTGATGATCGTGGGCATCGTTATCTGGTGGAAACGCAGAAAAGCTTAAAGGCTGTTGGCTCAGGGGCTGTAGCTAAAAGACTGGTGAGTAAAAGCACTTAACAAGATTAAGGAACATGCATGAAAGCGCGCTGGTTAGTCAATTTAGGGTTGTTATTGTTGATTGCGGGAATCGTGGCATTCCTCTATTTGCGGCCTCAGCAAAAAGCCGATGGCCCCAAAAGCTATGAGATTTCTGCGCTGAAAATAGCCGATTTTTCCAGGATCAGCGTTGAATTTCCGGCCAAGGCACCGGTAGTGCTGCAAAAGGTCGATGGTTAC
The DNA here is from genome assembly GCA_964494575.1 of uncultured Methylophilaceae bacterium. Lineage (GTDB taxonomy): Bacteria > Pseudomonadota > Gammaproteobacteria > Burkholderiales > Methylophilaceae > JBCKUK01. The sequence continues at coordinate 3,351 of CAZBSR010000035.1, forward strand.
TGGCGCATCGTTAAGCCCTATGACGCACGCGCCGACCAGATGACGGTGCAGCGCATTCTGGCGATTGTCGGTGCAACCAGCACCGATAAATTTGCGGCGGATGACCTAGCGCGGTTCAATCTGGATAATCCCAAACTAAAACTCAAGCTGGATAGCGAGGAGTTCCTGTTCGGCACAGTCAACCCGGTCAGTGGGCAGCAGTATGTGGCTTACAAGGATGCGGTGTATTTGCTGCCTACCACCTATGCTGAATCTGCCTCTACCCAGGTGGTGGAGCTGCTGGATAAAAGCCCGCTCAAGCCTACAGACAAGGTCGTTGGTTTTGATTTTTCCAGACTTGAGCAATGGGAAGATATCCGCCTGCATGTAGACCTGCTGGATGGGCAATGGAAAGTATCCGCAGCCAAGGCCAAGCCAAATCAAAATGAGATGAACGAGTGGCTGGATATGACCTGGACGCATGCTTACGCTGCTTCCGTCGAGCCGTATACACCGGATCGCAATGCTACTTTCCCGTCATTCGAGGTGAAGATGAAAGACGGCACCAAGGCACATTTCGATAAGATGCAGGAATCCCCGGAGTTGCTGCTGGCACGGCCGGACGAGAAATTGATCTATCACTTCAATGCTGATATCGGGTTCAGTATGCTTAATCCACCGATACACCTGCCCAAATAGGCTCATGCCTGAATTACCGGAGGTCGAGACCACTCGCCTGGGGTTGCTACCGTTGCAAGGGCAGACCGTCAATAAGGTCATTGTACGCAACGCCTCATTACGCTGGCCCATCCCTCAGCATCTTGTACAAACGCTGCCCGGCCAGCAGTTTATCCGGCTCAGGCGCCGCGCCAAATATATCCTGATTGATTGCAATAGCGGCACGTTGCTGCTGCATCTGGGCATGTCCGGGCGCATCAGTTTGCTGGAGCAGGATGAGCCACCGGCGAAACATGATCACTTCGAGCTGCATTTTGACGATGGTCATGTGCTCAGATATAGGGATCCGCGGCGATTTGGGGCTATCTTATGGATAGAGGCCGATGCGGAAAATCCTGATGCCCATATGTTGCTCAGTCATTTGGGGCCGGAACCATTGGAAGATGCATTCAATGGCAACTGGCTGTACCAGAATATCCGCACGCGCTCCGCCCCCATCAAAAATGTCATTATGGATAGCCACCTCGTGGTCGGCGTAGGCAATATCTACGCCAGCGAATCGCTGTTCCGTGCGCGTATCGACCCGCGATGCCCCGCTAACAAGTTAAGCCGGGCCCGCTGCGAACGGCTGGTCAGCGAGATTAAATCGACCTTGCAGGATGCACTGAAAGCCGGCGGCAGTAGCTTGCGGGATTTCTTTGGCACGGACGGCAATCCCGGTTATTTTCAGCAGGAATATTTTGTCTATGCCCGCACCGGGCAGCCCTGCAAGATATGCCACTCCTTGATCGAGTCGATACGCCAGGGGCAGCGCTCGACTTTTTACTGCCCCAGTTGCCAGCGCTAGCACATTTGGCCAGGGTGCTTCTTTAGCGATTGTGCGTCTGCGAAGCGTGGCTATGGAGGTAGCCAGTCTCGTGTTCGGGCAAAGTGTCGCGGATGTAGCTCGGTAGCAACGAACCAACCACCATGCCGAATCCGCTGGCCAATACTCCTGCGAGCTGGGCAGGTATGAATGGGTCTTCCGGCCCGAAAATATGGATGCCGAGCCAAGTGATTAATCCCAGGAAGATAGATAGTAGCGCGCCCTGATTGGTGGATTGCTTCCAGTAGACCCCGCAGGCTAACGGCACAAAAGCCATGACCAACGTGATTTGATAAGCATTTTCCACCATCGAGAAAATACCGGCGTCTGAATGAACTGCATACAGCGTCACCAACAGGGTGAAAACCAGGGTGACTATCCTCATATAGCGCAGTAGCAAGCGATCGGGCAGGTCCTTACGCAGCATGGGGCGCAATATATTTTCGGTAAAGGTCACAGAGGGTGCCAGCAGGGTCGCTGACGCGCAGCTCTTGATCGCCGAAAGCAGGGCGCCAAAGAACATGACCTGGGCAAACAGCGGAGCATTCTGCATGATGAACGTCGGCAGTATCATCTGCGCATCTGTTTTCATGAGACCGGAAACCATCCCCGGATCGATCATGGTAGCGGAATAGGCAAGGAACATTGGTACGAAGGCAAACATGAAGTACAGGCAGCCGCCCAGCACGGAGCCCCATACTGCGATCTTCACGGTCTTGGACGACTGCACGCGCTGGAAAACGTCCTGTTGCGGGATGGAGCCCAGCATCAAGGTGATCCACGCGGCGAAAAAACCGATCATGGCTTTCATATCCAGCGCCGGCCAGAATTCGAATTTGCCCGCCTGTCTGGCATGCTCGATTACCACCCCCACACCACCTACCTGTGCGCTCACCTCGCTGCCGATATACAGCATGCCGATGACGATGACTATCATCTGCAGGAAGTCAGTAATCGCTACCGCCCACATGCCGCCGAACAATGTGTAAATCAGGATGGTGCTGGAGCCAAGCCACATGCCTTCCAGCCGGCTGATTTCGCCGCCAGAAACCACGTTGAATACCAGGCCCAGGGCGCTTATCTGTGCACCTACCCAGCCCAGGTAGGAAATGATGATGGCGATGGAAGTGAGCGTCTCTGCGCTACGTCCGAAACGTTTTCGGTAAAAATCACCAATGGTCAGCAGATTCATCTTGTACAAGGGAGCTGCAAAGAACAACCCCACCAGCACTAAACAAAGCGCTGCGCCGAAGGGGTCGGCTACAACGCCGTGCAGCCCTTCTGTGAGGAAAACTGAAGGGATGCCGAGTACCGCTTCCGCACCGAACCATGTGGCGAATACTGTCGCAGTAACGATATGGAAAGGCAGATGCCTGCCCGCAACGGCAAAATCCTTGGTGGTATGTACCCGGGTAGAAGCATATAACCCGATCCCCACGGACACCATCCAATAAGCAATCACGAACCAGAACAGCACGATAGACTTTCCTTTATATGCGCCAATAACATAAGAGGGAACAATGGCCTATCGACAGGGTTCCATCGGATCAGGCGTGGCTATTTTAGCAAAAACTTTGGCGAAAATAACAAGGAATAAAAGCTAATTTTTTGGGGTGGTTTAAAAGCTCAATCCGGACCATAACATCCAGAAGCTTAATAACTGCAACGCTACCAACAGCGCTAGGGCAATAACGATCAGGCGCAGCCATATGGTGTGACGCTGCTGCTCTTTCAGCAGGTGATTCAATTCGCTGCTGAGTGGGTTAACTAGGCTGTGTTCCAGCTGCTGGTGAAGCAGGCGCGGCATCTGTGGAATGATCCTCCCCCAATAAGGCAGTTCGCTCTTGAGCTGCTCTATCGCGCTACGCCAGCCCAGCTGTTCCGACATCCAGCGCTCCAGGAATGGTTGCGCCGTTTTCCATAAGTCCAGATCGGGATCAAGCTCGCGCCCCAGCCCTTCCACATTCAGCAGGGTTTTTTGCAGCATGATCAGTTGCGGCTGGATATTCACGCCAAAACGGCGCGCCATCTGGAAAAGGCTGAGCAGGGTGCGGCCAAAGGAGATTTCTCTGAGCGGCCTGTCAAATATGGGCTCGCAAATGGCCCTGATGGCCGTTTCAAATTCATCGATCGGTGTATCTTTCGGTACCCAGCCAGACTCAACATGAGCGTTCGCCACTTCACGATAATCGCGGCGGAAGAAGGCCAGAAAATTCCGTGCAAGGTATTCCTTGTCAGTGTCGTTCAGCGTGCCCATGATGCCGAAATCCAGCGCTATGTAGCGGCCATGCTGCTCGCCCTCGGTGGCAATCTGGATGTTGCCCGGATGCATGTCGGCGTGAAAGAAACCGTCACGAAAAACCTGGGTAAAGAAGATTTCAACGCCATCACGTGCAAGCTGTGAGAGATCTATCCCCTTGCTGCGTAATTCGGCAAGCTGCCTGACCGGTGTGCCGTCCATGCGCTGCATCACCATCACCTGTTCGCGGCACCAGTCCCAGTACACCTCAGGCACCAATAGCAAGCGCTCGTCCTTGAAGTTGCGTTTGAGTTGACTGCAGTTGGCGGCTTCGAGCATCAAATCAAGTTCACCGTGCGTGTGACGCGCAAACTCGGCAACCACCTCGCGTGGTTTTAGGCGTTTTCCTTCATTCCAGAGGTTTTGCATAAGCCAGGCGACGGTATCGAGTAGCACCAGATCGTTTTTGATGACGGTGGCAATGCCCGGCCGCAGGATTTTTACTGCTACCGGAGTGTGGCCAGGCAAATAGGCAAAATGCACTTGTGCTACGGAGGCGCTGGCTACCGGCGTGACATCGAATTGCTCAAACATCTCCTCAATTGATCTACCAAAAGCGAGTTGTATGGTCTGAGCCGCTACCTCGTAGCTGAATGGCGGTACCTGGTCCTGTAGTTTGGCCAGTTCGTCGGCGATATCAAGCGGAATCAGGTCGCGGCGAGTGGAGAGCATCTGGCCGAATTTGACAAAGATCGGCCCCAGGGCTTCTAGCGCCAGCCGTAGCCTTTCGCCGCGCGGCCGATCTATTTTGCGCCAGAAGAAAATCAGGTTGACAGGTTTTTGCAGCGGGCGCAATTTGCTATGGCTGAGGATAAATTCATCCAGGCCGAAACGCAGCGTTACCCCCATAATTTTTAAAAGCCGAAAAAAAAGCATCAGGTAGCGGGGTTTTCTTTAGATTTTGTTTTGGATGCTTTTACTCCAGATTTCTCCGGGGAAACTTTTTTCCTGTCCGCAGGCAATAGGGACTTGAGTTTCTCTAGCCGCTTTTCCAGCCGCTCGACATCTTCACGCAGGGTATCGACTTCCTTGACGAAGTTTTCCACGTGACGCTTTTTCGCAATCAGCGGCTGTTCTTCCTGCCAGTATTCCGAGACCATCTGCGCTACGTTCAGGGTTTGACGTTTGACCCCGGAAACAGTGTTGCGGCCGAATTTCGCAAGCTGGTGCGAGGGGATGTCGCCAATCAACTGGCTCAGGTCCTCTTCGTAATCCCAGCGCATCTGACGCAACACTTTGGCCAGTGCGGCGGCAAGCTCAGTGTCGCCTTCCAGTGCAACCAGTGTATGGGCCGCTTCGTCATTGGCGAGCAGGCGCAAAGCGATGGGAAGGGGAATGGTTACCGTGGCCTCAGGCTCGGCAGTTTCACCTGCCATGGCGAGTCCGCCATCCTCCAGCACAGTAATAGCCGCACTAAACGGGGGGACCTTGAAGCATACTGCCCGGCCGGAAAATGGCTGCAGTTGTTTCCTCGCCCAGCTGTTCTGGTTGACCAGGTGATTGAGAAGACGTGTCAATAGTGGCTTAATCATGGCGACTCTTACGCATCAGGTTTTCCAGCCTTTATGCAAGGCCACCACTCCGGCAGACAGGTTGTAATAATCCACTTTGGACAGACCCGCATCCAGCATCATCTGGCGTAAGGTTTCCTGATCGGGGTGCATGCGGATCGACTCAGCAAGATACTGGTAACTATCGGCATCCTTGGCAAAAAGCTTTCCCATTAACGGCAGCAGCTTGAATGAATAAGCGTCATACAACGGCGCCAATGGCTTCCATACCTGCGAGAACTCCAGTACCAGAAGGCGCCCGCCCGGTACGAGTACACGCCGCATTTCAGCCAGCGCCTGGTCTTTATGTGTCATGTTGCGCAAGCCAAAGGCGACGCACACGCAGTCAAAATAATCATCGGGGAATGGCAGCTTTTCTGCGTCGCATTGCAAAGCAGGAACCGCCAGCCCGTCATCAATCAGGCGATCCCGGCCCACAGCAAGCATGGAAGCATTGATGTCTGTCAGGATGACTTCACCCGTGCTCCCGACTTTTTTGGCGAACAAACGTGACAGGTCGCCGCTACCGCCGGCAATATCCAGCACGCGGTTGCCAGCCCTGACGCCGCTGATCTCTACAGCGAAGCGCTTCCATGTACGATGCAGGCCCGCCGACATCACGTCGTTCATCAGGTCATAGCGCTTGGCTACCGAATGAAATACGGCTCCGACTTTCGCGGCCTTTTCATTCTCCCGTACTGTCTGGAAGCCGAAATGTGTCTCTGGTTTTTCGCTCATGATTCCTTGCTCTTTAAATCTGTCATTATTGCGGCGGGTGCTATTGCGATGGTATGTAGCGCTCAACACCGGCAGCGGCGAGGCGGTCAAGATATTCCAGCCATAAAGTATCCTGATTCTGCGCCAGCTCATATAAATAGTCCCATGAGTACAGGCCTGTATCGTGACCATCGGAGAATGTTAACTTCACCGCATAATGACCTACAGGCTCGATATTGGTGATGTTGACGTTTTCCTTTCCCGTCTGTAAGGATTCCTGGCCCATACCATGACCTCGAACTTCTGCGGACGGCGAATAAACGCGCAGGAACTCGCATGGTAATTCGGCATGCAAACTATCATCAAAAGTGATTTCAAGTACGCGAGATGCCTGATGCAAGCGTATGTCCGTGGGGCGCGGGGAACTGGGGGTAAGACCACTCATTTGACGGGACTGATTTCTTAAAAATTTAATGATAGCAGAATGTGCAATATTGGCTTCAAATTACCGTTAATCTGTGACCAAGCTCCGTTTGTCTGAATATTAGTTGAGGTATGCGCATTAGAGAGCTGATTTATTTGACTATTGTGTTGGGCATGCTAGAGTGGTGCCTAATAGAAGAATTCAGGGACAATCATGGCTGAAAATAAGCTTGCTCACCAGTTTGCGGCTTACACTGAATGGCGTAAGGCACTGGTTGACACTATTTGCGATTATCGCAGCTGGCTTAACGAACAAGAACTGAACGACGGGCAAATCGATCAGCGCATCCAGCACCTGCTGGAACGTCTGCGCGAAGATAAATTAAATGTAGCGTTTGTGGCGGAATTCTCCCGCGGCAAGTCCGAGCTGATTAATGCTATTTTCTTTGCAGGATACGGCCAACGCCTGCTGCCATCCAGTGCTGGACGCACAACCATGTGTCCGACCGAGTTGCTTTACGACTCAAGCAAACCCACTTCGTTACAGTTATTGCCAATAGAAACGCGCACATCAGACGCGACTACTACTGAATACAAGCGCTACCCAGATGAGTGGAAGGTGTTTGAATTCGAGGTTAATAATAGCGACAGCATGGTCGAAGCGTTCAAGGAGGTCAGCAAGACCAAGCGTGTGACCGCCCAGGAAGCTGAAAGCTATGGCCTGTTCGACCCCAACAGTGCGGATGATGCCTTAAGTCTCAATAGCGATGGCAGCATCGATATCCCATGTTGGCGCTATGCCATGATCAATTTCCCGCATCCATTACTGGAGCAGGGCCTGGTTATCCTGGACACCCCAGGGCTTAATGCCATCGGTACCGAGCCCGAGCTGACGCTCAATATGCTGCCTAACGCGCATGCCGTGTTATTTATCCTGGCGGCGGACACCGGTGTAACGAAATCCGAAATCGATGTATGGCGCCAATTCATCAGCGGCACGCGCTGGAAGCAGAAGGGCCGCCTAGCTGTCCTGAATAAGATCGATGGGCTTTGGGATGAGCTGAAAGATGAAGCCGAGATTCAGAAAGAGCTAAAAAAACAGGTTACTACGAGCGCCGATTTATTGGCTCTCGATCCGAGCCAGATATTCCCGATTTCCGCTCAAAAAGGCCTGTTGGCCAAAGTCAACGGTGATGATGAGCTGCTCATCAAGAGCCGTCTGCCGGAGCTTGAAAAAGCACTGTCTGACGAGCTGATCCCTGCCAAGAAAGAGATTGTGCGTGATAACACGCAAAACGAAATTGAAGACCTGATCGGTAATTCCAATCTGATCCTTGAGTCCCGCTTGCAAGGGCTCAATGAGCAGCTGGATGAACTCAAGGGGCTGCGTGGCAAGAATGAAGACGTAGTCGAGCACATGATGAGCAAGGTCAAGGTTGACAAGGAAAATTTCGAGAAAGGCCTGCAAAGATTCCAGGCGCTACGTAGCGTATTCTCCCAGCAAACCAACCAGCTTTTCACCCTGCTGGGGATGGAGGCGCTGAAGGTGCAGGTAACCAGTACGCGCGATACCATGGTCAAGGCCAACTTCACCAAGAGCATACGCGGCGCCATGGATGCTTTCTTTACCGATCTCAAGGATCGGCTGATTAAATCCGACACGCAGATTGAAGAAATCAAGAAGATGATGGATGCCATGTATGAGAAATTCTCGAAAGAACATGGCCTGCGCAAGGCTGACCCTCCCTCATTTTCGACCTTGCGTTACCAGAAAGAGCTGGCCAAGCTTGAGCGTGCGTATAAAGAGCAATTCAATACGGCATTCAATATGATTGCCAATGAAAAAATGACGCTGACTTCAAAGTTCTTCGAAACATTGGCGAGCAGGGTGATCCATGTCTATGAAGTCGCCAACCGCGATGTGGAAAACT
>CAZBSR010000036.1:0-11780 GCA_964494575.1 uncultured Methylophilaceae bacterium
ATGCCATCAGGTGACTTGCCTCATTCACAAGCACTCACACCTATCGATTGTCCAGTTTTTTAAAGAGCGGGTAATGCTTTTGCTTGCTGCCTGCATTGCTGCGTCAGCAACAAGAGGAGCGCATTATACAGAGCCAATAGAGACGGTCAAGAGCAAATATCGAAAAAGTTAAATAATCTTTATTTTTGCGAATTTTCGCTTGCCGACCTGGGCTGTTACCGTCACACCTCGCGCCAGTGTCAATGCCTTGTCATGCACCTTTTCTCCATCCAGCTTCACGCCGCCCTGATCGATCATGCGCAGAGCCTCCGAAGTGCTGGCGACCAGACTGGCCTGCTTAAGTAATTGGGCAACCGGGATCGAATCGTGTACTAATGTCACCGCAACTTCCGGTACATCGTCAGGGATACCGCCTTTGGAGCGTAGTTCGAAATCAGCAAGTGCCTGCTCAGCCGCAACCCGGGAATGAAAACGCTCCACAATCTCCTGCGCAAAGCGCACTTTAATGCTGCGCGGGTTCGCACCCGCAGCGACGTCAGCTTTCCATTTTGCGATCACTTCCAGCGATTCAAAGGACAGCAACTCTATATAGCGCCACATCAGATCATCAGAAATTGACATCAGCTTGCCAAAAATATCATTGGCCGGCTCCGCGATACCAATATAGTTGCCAAGTGACTTGGACATTTTATTGATGCCGTCCAGGCCCTCCAGCAAGGGCATGGTCAGCACGCACTGGGGAGTCTGACCATAATGCTTTTGCAATTCACGGCCCATCAGCAAATTGAATTTCTGGTCTGTGCCGCCAAGCTCAACATCTGCCTTTAGCTCGACCGAATCGTAGCCTTGCAATAACGGGTAGAGGAATTCGTGAATAGCAATTGGCTGATTACCTTTATAGCGCTTGCTGAAATCATCACGCTCCAGCATGCGGGCCACAGTATGCGTAGCAGCGAGCTTCAGGATGCCAGCAGCCCCTAATTTACTTATCCAGGCGGAGTTAAAAACCACTTCGGTCTGTTCCGGCTTGAGTATCTTGAATACCTGCTCGGTATAAGACTTGGCATTTTTCTGTACCTGCTCGGCCGTCAAGGGCGGGCGTGTAGCGCTTTTACCGGTGGGGTCACCTATCATTCCAGTGAAATCACCAATCAGGAAAAATACCTGATGACCCAAATCCTGAAACTGGCGCAACTTGTTCAGTAGCACTGTATGGCCCAGATGCAAATCCGGAGCGGTAGGGTCAAAACCCGCCTTGATACGAAGCGGCTGGCCTTTTTCAAGCTTCTCGACCAACTCTTGTTCAACCAGCAACTCATCGCTGCCGCGTTTAATGATGGCAAGACTTTCAATTAAATTTTGTTGTTTCATTATTGCCTTTGCTTATTTTGTCATCAGTCTTTTGATTTTCTGGCACTTTCACCCTGCCGGATTTTTCTGTTACCATCTTCGGCCAAATCAAGTAATTTAGAGATTGCTCATGCTTACAAGCAAAAACAATATCTTAGCGCAAAACACCACAATTAAAGAACGAAAGCTGCGTCTACGCTGGCTTCTTGTCATTTCATCCGTTCCGCTTTTTGGTATTTATGCTGCTTTCGGTATTGCACCCCAAACGGTGACGCAAGATATCCCTGTTTCGACAATCATTGAAGAAATTTCATTGCCACAAGCTGCTGACAAAGTGGCTGATATATCAAAATTGGATAATACGGATTACTGGCAGGCAGATCAGGTACGCCGCGATGATACGCTAGCCAGCTTGATGCAACGCCTGAATATCGACAACGCCGAAGCCATTGATTTCCTGCGTTATGATAGCGCCGCTCAGGCTTTCTCTAGCCAGCTTAGGCCGGGACGCTCCATTCAGGCTCAGGTAACCCATGACGGCCAGCTCCTCAAATTGGAGTACGAAATTGATTCAAGCTCCGTCCTGCATGTCGAACGCACAGCCTCCGGTTATCAAGCCCAGAAAGTTGCATTATCTCTCGAGCCGCGAAAAATATTGAAATCTGCCGAAATCAACAGCTCCCTGTTTGCGGCGACCGATGCCGCCAATATCCCCGATACAATCGCTATGCAAATAGCCGACATTTTCTCCAGCGAGATCGATTTTCATAGTGACTTACGCAAGGGCGATCGTTTTTCAGTGATTTATGAGGCCAATTATAATAACGGCGAGCTAGTTAAGACTGGCCAGGTATTGGCCACCGAATTTACCAATAACGGCAAGACCTACCGCGCGCTGATGTATCGCGACCCTGAAGGCAAAGTGGGTTACTACACGCCGGATGGAAAAAGCCTGCACAAATCTTTCTTGCGCTCTCCTCTGGAATTCACGCGCATCAGCTCCGGATTCAGCCTTGGCCGGTTCCACCCGGTTCTGCAGAGAATGCGCGCGCATAAAGGGGTAGATTTTGCGGCCCCAACCGGAACTCGCGTTAAAGCTACATCGGACGGTACAGTGAAGTTTGTCGGCGTCAAAGGCGGTTATGGCAATGTCATTATCCTGCAACATCAAAACGGCATCAGTACAGTCTATGGTCATCTATCACGCTTTGTGGCGGGGCTGCGCCAAGGCTTGAAAGTGTCACAAGGGGAAATCATCGGTTTTGTTGGCATGACAGGTTTAGCCACAGGGCCTCATTTGCACTATGAAGTAGCATTGAATGGCCAGCAGCGGGATCCAATGAAAGTGGCTTTACCCATCGCATCGTCCATCCCTGCGCAATATAAGGCGGATTTTGCAGCGACCAGCCCCGTTTTAGTTGGACAACTCAATTTATTAAGCACGAGTAACTTTGCCTCGCTGGATTAGTGGCCATTCAATTATTTATAGGCCTGATGTCCGGTACCAGCCTGGATGGAGTAGATGCTGCACTAGTTGAGTTTTCCGCGAATGAGAAACAGGCTGGCCGGGTAGTCGGCACCCATTTTTTGCCCTACTCGTCCGAATTACAACTTGAGCTAATGGCGATCCATGGCTGCGGTGAAAATGAGCTGGAACGCTCTGCCCTGCTGGCAAATAAGCTATCCCGGCTATATGCGGATGCCGTTAACCAGCTCCTGGTTAAGACCGGGATGGATCGTTCCCGGATAGTAGCGATCGGCTGTCACGGCCAGACCATCCGCCACCGGCCGGAGCTCGGATTTACCCTGCAAATCGGCAATCCTGCATTACTCGCAGAACTCACTGACATAACGGTAGTAGCTGATTTTCGCAGCCGTGATATCGCTGCTGGCGGGCAAGGTGCGCCGTTAGTACCGGCATTTCATCAGGCAGTTTTTGCAGACAGCAGGCTGCACCGCATCATTATCAATGTTGGGGGTATCGCCAATCTCACTAATTTGCCAACAAATGATGCAGTTAGCGGCTTTGATTCAGGGCCAGGCAATATGCTGATGGATGGGTGGATCAAACTTCGCTCCGGTAAGCCTTATGATGAATCCGGCCGCTGGGCCGCCAGCGGGCAGGTAATTGATGCCTTGCTGGAAGACTTGTTAGCCGACCCGTTTTTCAAGCAGGCTCCACCAAAAAGCACCGGTCGCGATTTGTTCAACATGACTTGGCTAGAGCAGCACCTACCCTCGGATTACAAAGCCGAGGACGTTCAGCGTACCTTGCTGGAGCTTACGGCCCGCAGCATTTCCCTGGCTGTTAGCCAATATTGTGGCCACCCTGATGAAATTTACCTTTGCGGAGGGGGAGCCCACAATTTGGCGCTCTTGCAACGCTTGCGGCAATTGCTGCATCCTGTAAAAATTGGTCTCACCAATGACTTGGCTATAGATGTTAGCTCTGTCGAAGCGGCGGCCTTTGCCTGGCTGGCGAGGCAAACCATGCATCAAGCCGCCGGAAGCCTGGCCGAAGTAACCGGCGCAAAAGGTGCGAGAATACTCGGCGCCATTTATACTCATTAATTACCATAAGCCAAGCTTAAGAATTCCCATCGATTATGAAGCCACCAAATAAAGTAACACTCACCTTTGATGACGGCAGCGCCCCCATCGAGTTGCCAATGCTCGAGGGTACGCTAGGCCCTAATCTCATCGATATCCGTAATCTGGGTAAGCATGGCTGCTTCACCTATGACCCTGGCTTTCAGTCCACAGCCTCCTGCAGGTCTGATATCACTTATATTGATGGCGAAGAAGGGCTGTTGTATTACCGTGGCTATCCTATTGAGCAGCTTGCCGAACACTGTGACTTCATGGAAGTTGCTCACCTGCTATTCCATGGAGAATTGCCGGACAACACGGAGAAACAGGCTTTCACGAACAAGATCATGAACCATGCCATGGTGCATGATCAACTGACCAACATTTTCGGCGGTTTCAGGCGAGATGCCCATCCGATGGCCGTTATGGTGGGGATAGTTGGCTCAATGTCGGCGTTCTACCACGACTCCCTGGATATTCGCGATCCGCGAAACCGTGAGATTTCGGCTTACCGTTTGATAGCGAAGGTGCCGACCATTGCTGCGTGGAGTTATAAGTACAATATTAACGAGCCGTTCGTATATCCACAGAATCGTTTCAGCTACGCTGAAAATTTCATGCATATGCTGTTTGCAACGCCTTCTACGGAGTATGAGCCCAACCCCGTTTTGGCCAAAGCATTGGATCGCATCCTGATACTGCATGCTGACCATGAACAGAATGCTTCAACCTCTACCGTCAGACTTGCCGGTTCCAGTGGCGCCAACCCATATGCCTGCGTGGCTGCGGGAATCGCCTCGCTGTGGGGCCCGGCACATGGCGGCGCCAACGAAGCAGTGTTGAAAATGCTGGAGGATATTGGAGATGCTTCCAATATCAACAAGTTTATCCAGCGGGCCAAGGACAAGAATGACTCATTCCGACTCATGGGCTTCGGTCACCGGATATACAAGAACCTTGACCCGCGCGCGCGCATGATGCGCGAGGCTTGCCATGAAGTGTTGCAAGAGCTTGGGCTGGGTGATGACCCGTTGTTCAAAGTCGCGATGGAGTTGGAGCGAATCGCATTGGAAGACGAGTACTTCATCAGCAAGAAGCTTTACCCCAATGTAGATTTTTATTCGGGTATTGTTTTAAAAGCCATTGGAATCCCCACCAATTTGTTCACTGCGATTTTCGCCATGGCGCGCACGGTAGGCTGGGTAGCGCAATGGAACGAAATGATCGCCGATCCGGAAACCAAGATAGGCAGGCCTCGCCAGCTTTATACAGGCGCGGCAAGACGTGATTTCCTGCCTATTGAGCTCCGGCATGGCAAAACATCAGGCCAGAATAGCCAAGGCTGAAAAACAAAAAAGGGGCTGAGCCCCTTTTTTGTTACATCTAAATTAACCGCTTAGACCGAGAAGGAAGAACCACAACCGCAGGTAGTAGTTGCTTGAGGATTTCGAATAACGAACTGCGAACCCTGCAAGCTATCCTGATAGTCGATTTCAGCGCCCATGAGATACTGCAGGCTCATTGGATCTATCAATAGGGTAACGCTGTCGCGCTGAACCTGGGTGTCATCGTCATTCACTTCTTCTTCAAAAGTGAAGCCGTATTGAAAACCTGAGCAGCCACCGCCGCTGACAAACACGCGCAACTTCAAATCAGGCGAACCTTCTTCGTCAATCAGCTCTTTCACTTTTTTTGCCGCGTTATCTGTAAAAATTAACGGGCTAGGCATTTCGGTAACAGCATTCATCGCACACTCCTTAAATCCTTAACTAGAAATTATTATCCGTTGCATGAGGTGATGGGTCAATCCTTATCCGCCAGGGAGGGATCAACGATGACATCAGTGGCTGCATCACCCAGGTAAATCAATTTACCTTCGATTAAAGCCCCGGTATGCATTTCCAGGGATTTGTAATAGACATCTCCAGTGACCCTGGATTTCGCCTGTAGTTCAATAAACTGATTGGCGTGCAGCGGGCCCATCACTTTACCGTTGATTACAACACGGGAAACGGTAATTGAACCTTCGATTCGCCCATGCTCACTTAGAATCAGTGTGCCGGGAGAGGAGGCCGATTCGGAGACATTACCACGAACGCTGCCATCGACACGCAAACCACCGGTAAAATGTACATCACCCTCTATGCGGGTTTCGGCGCCGATCAAGGTATCGATCCGGCTCTGCGGTTTATTACGATTTTTAAAAAACATGCCTGTCCTTATTTATCATGTCATTTACCCCCCAACCGGCAATGATACCCGCACCGATTTTGTAGCGCACATTTAAGCACCGGGCCTCTATTTCCGCCTTGCCTTGTCATTCAGCATACTTTTGTAAAAAGCCAGGTCCTCTTTCAGCTTCATATCTTCATCCTGCAATTGAGCCAGCTCTTTTGCCAGGTTGCTCTGGGTCGCCTGTTCAACCTGCAGTTGGCGCTCACTGTATACCATCTTCGCCTGTAGAGATTGGTTATCCCTGGCTAAGCGCTCTGCTCTATTGCGCAACTCACTATAATCGCCGCCGGTAAACTGCCAATAGCCTATGAGGTAGCCCGAAAACAGTAACAGACTCGCAAACAGCCATTGCCAATACCACGGACGCTGTGAGCGCACCGCAACACGCCTTGCTGTGGCACCGAAATGGCGCTTCAAGCGACGCGATACCCGTTTCATTGATTTGCTGGCTTCATACGGATTCTAATGAGCTGCCTCAAGGTAATAACGGAACAATTTCCAGGCCGGCATTTTCGGCAAGGCCAAACATGATATTCATATTTTGTACCGCCTGCCCTGCAGCGCCTTTCACCAGGTTATCAATCACCGACAACACAACGACAGTATCGCCGCCTGGCGGCTGATGTACAGCTATCCGGCATAGGTTGGAGCCACGCACACTCCGCGTCTCAGGGCACGAGCCTTTTGGCATGACGTCGACAAAACGTTCCTGTGCATAGCGCTCCTCAAATAGCTGCTGCAGATTAACATCCTTGGTCAACCGGGCATACAGCGTCGCATGAATGCCGCGTATCAAAGGTGTCAGGTGCGGCACGAAAGTAAGGCCGACTTCTTTGTTTGCCATGATGCTTAGCCTCTCCGCAATCTCCGGTCTATGCCTATGACCGCTCACGCCATAGGCCTTGAAGTTATCCCCAGCCTCTGCAAACAGGTTATGCACTTCCGCCTTGCGGCCAGCACCGCTCACGCCAGATTTAACATCAGCAATCAAGCTATTGATCTCGACCGCCCCAGCTTCCAACAGAGGCATAAAACCTAATTGCACCGAGGTTGGGTAACAGCCGGGGTTGGCCACCAGTTGCGCCGTGCGTATTTTTTCCCGGTTCAATTCAGGCAAGCCATATACCGCCTCTGCCACCAGATCGGGGCAGGCGTGACTCATGCCATACCATTTCTCCCATACGGCTATATCCTGGATACGAAAGTCCGCAGCCAGATCGATCACCCTCACGCCTTTAGCCAGCAAATCACGCGCTTGTTGCATGGCAATACCGCTGGGTGTAGCAAAGAACACCACATCACAGCCGCTTAAATCAGCCTGTGCCGGATCTGTAAAATTCAGGTTTACGTAGCCGCGCAAGCTAGGGAACATATCCACTACCGGCAACCCTGCCTCGCCGCGGGAAGTAATAACACTTAATTCGGCATCAGGATGTACGGCCAGCAGGCGCAATAACTCAACTCCGGTATATCCGGTGCCGCCGACAATACCTATTTTCAATTTATCAGTTTGCATATTCATAGATTCCTACCAAGTCTGGCATGGTAAACCAAGTTACGGGCAGAGACAAAAAGCCATGCACTCGATTTTCCCGATACAAATGAAAAAAGCCGCTTGAAGCGGCTTTTTTGAACTCTTTTAAGCTTAACGCTTGGAGAATTGTTTACGGCGACGCGCTTTACGGAAGCCGACTTTCTTACGTTCAACTTCGCGTGCATCGCGGGTCACAAAACCAGCTTTTGATAATGCGCCTTTCAGGGCAGCATCATAATCGATCAGCGCGCGGGTAATGCCGTGACGCACTGCACCAGCCTGGCCGGACTCACCGCCACCGATTACATTCACCATAATATCGAAGCTTGCTTCGTTATTGGTCAATGCGAGCGGTTGACGCAAAATCATGCGTGAAGTCACACGCGAGAAATACTCATCAGCAGGCTTATCGTTTACCACGATATTGCCCTTGCCGGACTTGAGGAATACACGTGCCACTGAACTCTTGCGGCGACCTGTACCGTAGTTGTATTTACCAATCATCTTTTATCCTTACGCCTGGCTTTGAATCGTCAAAGGTTGCGGTTGTTGCGCTACATGGTCATGCTTTGCACCGGCATAAACTTTCAGTTTGCGGAACATTGCGTAACCCAGCGGGCCTTTTGGCAGCATGCCCTTGACCGCTTTTTCCAGCGCACGGCCAGGAAAACGGTCTTGCATCTTGCCGAATGTCGTGGTGTAGATGCCGCCTGGATAACCGCTATGGCGGTGATACAGCTTGCCTTCGGCCTTGTTACCAGTCACTTTGATCTTGTCGGCGTTGATAACAACGATGTAATCGCCTGTATCAACGTGCGGCGTATAGATGGTTTTATGCTTGCCGCGCAGGCGATGCGCAATTTCGCTGGCCAAACGGCCAAGCACCAGATCCGTGGCATCTACCACGAACCAGTCGCGCTTTACTTCATGTGATTTAGCTGAGAAGGTTTTCATCTGACACCAAATAAATGCTGAAAAAAATTAAGAGGGCGATTTTATGTCATCGGCTCGAGGGTTGTCAAACGATATGTAGGCTTTTAAACATTTAAAGCAGCCGGCCAAGCAGGTAATTAAGGAAAACACCGGCAAAAATTGCTGCGCCCAGCCAATTATTATGCAAAAAGGCCTTAAAGCAGGCGTTTCGGTCACGCTTTCTGACCAGTGTGTAATGATACCCCGCAATGCTCAAAGCTGCCAGCAAACCCAGATAATACGGCCACTTGAGGCCAAGCAACATCCCTACAACCGTCAGCAGTATCAGCATTGCCATATAACTGGCCATGATCGCCGATACCTCAAACCGCCCGAAAAATATGGCCGATGAACGTATGCCTATTTTCAGGTCATCCTCTCTGTCTACCATGGCATATTCCGTATCATAGGCAATAGCCCAGAATATATTGGCCAACAGCATTACCCAGGCGACCAGAGGGACGGTACCTTGTAACGCGGCAAATGCCATGGGGATGCCAAAACCAAAAGCGATACCCAGGTATGCCTGCGGTACGGCGAAAAAACGCTTGGTAAAAGGATAGCTGGCGGCAAGCAATAGTGCGGCAATCGATAGCAGGATGGTGAGCCGGTTCAAATACAGCACCAGGCCGAAGGCGGCCAGGCTCAGGAACGCAGCCAATATCAATGCTTCCCTGACGCTGACCTCGCGGGTTGCCAAGGGGCGCTGCTGCGTGCGCTCTACATGGATATCAAATCCCCGGTCCGCCAGATCATTCATAACGCAGCCGGCAGAACGCATCAATACTGTACCGAGCACAAATATCCACACAACCCACCATTCGGGGTGCCCACTGCCGGCTATCCATAAGGCCCATAAGGTAGGCCACAACAGCAACAAAATACCGATCGGCTTATCCAGCCGCATCAGCCGCTCATATGCATCCAGTTTCTTTTGCCATTCGACACGTTCAATGTTCATGGTCTTCACCCAACATTAGCACCAGCGGCAAAAAAACCTCCGTCACCAGGATCGCCGCATGATGCAGCCTGAATACCGATCGCCTGGCCCACAAGGCATCCGGCAACACTTGCAGATGCGCTGTGGCGCGCCGGTATAGCAGATGATGTTTTGTCAGCTTCTTGAACTGCAGCGGCGCCCGCGTCACCCGGGAATCCGCAAATAAAGCACCTCCCAGGGGCTTGCTGCCCAAGCGGCCCAAGCCTTGCCACGCACCGCGCAAGCTCTTGTATGGCAGCACGCTGTGAGCAAATACCACCGGCTTGCCGCCACAATGCAATTGCACCTCACGCAACAAAGCCTGTTGGCGGGTAGCGCAGCATAGCAATTGCGCTTCATCGGACTGCGGCCTTGCGTTAACCAGCTTGGTAGGCCATACCGCAAAATCACGGCAGCGCAGTTGCAAGCGACGCGTCAATGAACCGTCATCCACCAGCCAATTACGGTAAACACCGCTATTCATGGGCTTATTCAACCATTTTGCACGACTGGATGAGGATTTGGGGAAGACTTTCACGGCGAAATTATGGCAGGCTTGGCTGGTAGCTCAAACTTTTACCAGCTCTTCAGCATGGGCCAGCCATCTTTGCAGGTGCTGTTCCACAGCTTGCGGATTCTCCGCCAGCAGTTTATCGGCAATACTTTGGGCTGCCTCCAGCAGATCCGCATCGCGCTCCAGATCGGCGATCTTCAGCATGGGCACACCGCTTTGGCGCAAGCCCAGAAATTCGCCCGGCCCACGCAGGTGAAGGTCGGCCTTGGCGATTTCAAAACCATCGTTGGATTCATAAATAATTTTCAGCCTGGCCCTTGCCGTCTCGGAAAGCGGTTTCTGATATAACAGGATACAGGCACTTTTCGCGGCGCCACGCCCCACGCGTCCGCGCAACTGGTGCAATTGTGCAAGCCCCATGCGCTCGGCATGCTCAATCACCATCAGGCTGGCATTGGCTACATCGACCCCGACTTCGATGACAGTAGTGGCGACCAGCAACTGCACCTCTCCTGCGCTGAAGGCTGCCATCACCGCTTGTTTTTCGGCCGGCTTCATGCGCCCGTGTACCAGACCTACATGCAGCTCAGGAAAAGTTGCCTGCAACGTTTCGTAGGTTTCCAGCGCAGTCTTCAACTGCAACGCGTCACTTTCCTCTATCAGCGGGCATACCCAGTAGGCCTGGCTGCCCTGCATGCAGGCCTCGCGTACCCGCTCCAGAACTTCATCGCGGCGCAACTCGGAAACCAGCCTGGTGGCAATCGGCGTGCGGCCAGGCGGCAACTCGTCTATGACCGAGACATCAAGGTCGGCGTAATAGCTCATGGATAAAGTACGCGGGATAGGCGTGGCGCTCAGCATAAGCTGGTGCGGCTGCTTGCCCTTTTTGCGCAAGGAAAGACGCTGCTGCACACCGAAACGATGCTGCTCATCGACTATGGCCAGACCCAGTTTGGCGAATTGCACCTGATCCTGAAACAAGGCATGTGTGCCTACTACCAATTTCGCCGCTCCGCTGGCAATGGCTTCCAGTGAGGCGGCACGCTGTTTTTTATTCTGGCTGCCGGACAACCAGCAAACCTCTATATCCAGCGGCGCAAGCCAGGACTGCATTTTGCGCAAATGCTGCTCGGCCAGGATTTCGGTAGGTGCCATGATGGCTACCTGCCAGCCATTCTCTATTGCCTGCAACGCCGCCATGGCTGCCACGATGGTTTTACCGCTGCCTACATCGCCTTGCAGCAGGCGATGCATGGGATGCGGCTTCGTCAGATCCTCGCCGATCTGCAATGCCACTCTTTGCTGCGCACCAGTTAGGGCAAATGGCAGGCTACGCAGCAGCGCGGTGACCAGGTGTTTGGAAGGCTTGAGCGCGGGCGCCCCTAGGCTGCGGCGGCGCGCGTAATGACGGCGCATAGAGAGCTGTTGTGCCAGCAATTCATCGAATGCCAGGCGGCGCCAGGCTGGTGTAGTGCGATCCTCAAGCGCCCGCAGGTCCGCTTCAGGCGGGGGATGATGCAGGGCATTCAGCGCGTCAGCAAATCCCGGTAGATTCAATTTGCTGTAAATTTCGGCGGGGAGCGTTTCCGAGAGAGCGCCCTGATTGA
>CAZBSR010000037.1:0-11769 GCA_964494575.1 uncultured Methylophilaceae bacterium
TTCGATTCCCCCGGCCCACCATTTCCCTGTATCACCAAGTATAAAGAAGTGCAGAAAACCCGTGTTAATCCTAGTGATACACGGGTTTTTTGTTTTTTGCTAAGGACTTCCGCGCTCACCCAATCAAATGAAGTACAACTCCGATAGCAATGATCACTAAAAAGAATATGACGGCTATCAGGATGGAAATCGCGTGATTCAATACGAGCTTATTTTTCTCAACTTTAGTATTCATGGCCCAATCCGTCATACCCATAATAATTCTGAATAATATATCAGTAGAGGGCATGTCAATAAACATGCTGACTATTCAGGCACCACCATCCTTCAAATCCAAAAAGCAAAGACGCAGGCTGCTTATAGCCATCATATACGGCTGTTTCTAGCCACTCTGTAACCATCCACTAGTCTGCTGTTGTGTAACTTGCTGATTATATTTTTCTTTTGATACTGGCATGTAATGTGCAATCCCGAAACTTACCAGAGAGTTCTTGAGAGCTCCATTTTTAGTGTTTCCCTATAACGCGAGTCATGGCGTCCCCAGCGATGGGGGCGCTTTTTTATGCTTAACTTTAAGAGTTCATATGTCTAATCGCATTAGCGCTACCCTTTTGTCAGCCCACACCAGCTTGTACGCAATAGGCGCTATGGCCTTGCTGCCATTCATCATCTTTCATCATCATCTGCCGATCCCCTCTTTTTATGGGGAATGGGTTGCGGCGGCATTCGGCCTGGTCGCGCTACTGCCCCTGTTGAAGCGTGAAACCTGGCAGCCACTTGATGTGCCTCACATAGCGCTTATATTTCCCGGCTTCATTGCGATACTGTTCATGCAGTGGATGCTGGGCATGCTGCACTCGACGCAATATGCGTTGCTGGTTGCGTCTTATCTCATCTGGGCATTCCTACTGGTGATTCTCGGCAATCATCTGCGCCGGCAGCTAGGCTGGGAGAAAATTGCCACGACCATAGCATGGTTCATTGTGGTGGGCGGGCTGCTGAATGCCTTGTTTGTAGCGCTACAGCTGGCTACAAAATTCGGCATATCTCTTCCCTTTATGCCGCAATATTACGGTTATGGGACGATAGGGCAGACCAATCATTTTGCCGATTACACAGCGCTGGCAACGGCGTCCCTCATTTACCTGTTTATCAAAAAACGATTACCCATAGCCGCACTGATAGTGGCCGGCTTGCTGTTCCTTTCCATGCTGGCGTTTTCCGGGTCACGCAGCACGTGGCTGTATATGGCCGCGCTGGTCGTCTTGTCTTTTCTGTTGCGCGGCATGGTGGCCCGGCAAAAGAACAGCACATCTGAGTTACAGATACAGCAAAGCCGAACCTTGCTTCGACTGGCCTTATACATATTGCCAATATATGCGCTGGTGCAATGGGCCATCTATTTTATGCCGAGCGGGCTTGTCACCTTGCCGACAGAGCGACTGATGATGAGCGAATCAGCAGGATCGGTGGCCATCAGCGGGATAGCGATCCGCTGGCATGTGTGGCGAGAAAGCCTGCAACTGTTCATGCAATCTCCCTGGCTTGGAATAGGGGCAGGGCAGACGCGCTGGATGTCTTTCGCTTACCTTAATCCCGATATTGCCCAAGGCATGCCCGGCATGTTCGAGCATGCGCACAACCTCTTCATTCACGTATTAACCGAGATGGGCCTTGGCGGCATTCTGCTGCTGGTGGCGGGTCTGGCTGCATGGCTGCGTGGTTTCCAGTGGCGCAACCTCAATCTTGAGAGTTGGTGGTTGCTGGCTATGCTGGCCATCATCGGCATACACAGCATGCTCGAATACCCGCTGTGGTATGCCTATTTTCTTGGCATTACAGCGTTCCTGCTGGGTGCCGGGGAGGATAAATGCTCGCACGTGCGTTTCACGTTCATCGGGCGTGCCGCGATTGTCACGGTGCTGGTTGCCGGATTGGCTGTGTTGGGTTCCCTGGCCATCGCCAACAACAATCTGCAGTATTGGGTGTACCGCGCGAAGCAGGGCGGCATTCAGCCCATGGAGCGGCCATATATGACAGCGGCGTTGGAGTGGGTGGATGAGAAATCCCTGCTCTCGCCTTATGCGCGGCTGTTATTCGTCACCACACTCAAGGCGGATGACGACAGGGTGGAAGATAAGATCCGGCTTACCCAGTCAGCCCTGCGCTTTGTGGTCGTGAGCAGCACAGCCTATAAATATGCGCTGCTGCTTGAGCTGGATGGCCAGCATGATGCAGCCGTGCTTCAGCTCAAGCGCACTTTGGCGGCATATCCCAAAAACGTTACCCAGGAGCTGCAAAAAATACCGTTCAAATATCTGCCTCGCTATCTGGAGCTGCTTTCCGAAGCCACGCCCCGCAAGGGTGAGAAATGAAAACGCCTGTTACCGGCTAGCCGATTGGTTGTTGAGGTGGTGGCTCTAAACATCCAATCAGATGCTAACAGCCACATTTCTGACAGGTTTTTTACTCCTCAAAAACACCGATTAATGAGTCGTTACAAATAGTTACAAATGGTTGGCATGCGAGTTGCCTTATAAGCCTTGCACACATAGGGCAAGGCCGGCAGTCAATAGTCGGCAGTGTGACGGGAATGCCTGATTCCTCCCAAGCAGCCATGCCAAAAGCATGGTTCAGGTGCAGCACCCTTTGGGGCATCCGGTGGCTCCCCAGCTCCGGATTGCTCCAATCATTTTTGATAAGTCTTTAAGCAATAAACAACAAGGAGAAAGAGATGATTAAGTCTAAACAAAAGGGGTTCACGCTACTCGAGCTTCTGGTAGTGATTACATTGCTGGCCGTGCTGTCTGTCGGTGCGCTGGTTGCTTATGAAGGCCTAGGCGAAAATGCTTCAAACGTCGCTGCTGCCAACAACATCAAGACCGCTGATAGTGCTATCCGTGCTTATCGTGCTCTTGAGAATGTTTATCCTAATCAATGGGATAACTTGGCTAATGAAGGCGGAGAGCTTTCTGGCGGCGCAGTTGATACATTGTCTAATGCTACAAAATCTTTCTTTGGCCAAGTTGCAATAGATCCGGCTAATGCAACACATGAAGCAGTTTTAAAGTCCTTGGCTGCTGTTGGCATCAGCGAGCTGCAAACGCTGACTGCAGCTGCAGTATTACCTGTAGGTCTTTCACCTAATGAGTTCTTCAATGAGAGCGCACCGGGTGTGGCTAATCCTGCTGATGAAGTTGAGTGGATAGACGATGGCGAGTATGACGCTCCAGGCCCGTTCTCTATGTCTATTGTTCCGTCCGGCAGCACAACTACTGCTTGTGAATTGGATGGTGCGGATCTCAATACCAACTTTAACGGTGCTGCTGTTACTGAGTTGGTAGTTGGCAACGGTTTCTCGCACAAGCTGAACAGAATCAATGACGCTCTGGATAGCGATGGCTGCCATCTGGTTGTAGCGCTTGGTTTCGGCAAGGATGTTCCAGGTACTACACTGGGCAGCCGCGTTGCTATCAGCACTGCACCTACCTACACCAACGGCAACATTGTGAATCCATCTGTCCACTATGCACGCTACATCGCGTTGTTCCATGTGGCTTCTGCTGAAGATGGTGAAGACGAGATTGAAGCTGGTGATGTTCTGCCACGTGCACGTCTCATCGCTGTAGTGGATACAGAAGGCCGTAACATTGACCAAGCTATTGCCGGCTCTTTCGCCAGCAACTAAGTTGGGTTTTAACCACGCCATTTAATGCATAAAGTTTGATGCATACATTGATGCTGGTTTAAGCAAGGGGCGGGGTCTGCAAAGGCTCCGCCCCATTTGTGGTTTTAAGAACAAGAAAAAACAGAAATAAGAAAATTCGGGGGTTGTGTTCATGCAGTTGAAATTTCAGGCAACACTTGGCTGTGCAGGGGTGACGTTTGCCCAGAACTATGCAAGTGGCTTTAGGTTCGCATCCGGCCATGCTTTGCCTGAGGTTTTACCGTGTGTTCATTCCCGTCCTTCCGTTTCAGATTCGACCGTTTTAAATTCATCCGGCCATTCACCAGACGCCGGTCTTCCCGTGACTTGCAACCGAGCACACAGAGGCTTCGCTCATAGAGGCTTTACGTTAGTGGAGCTGCTGGTGGTGATTACGCTGGTGGCGATCATGGCTGTTGGTGTCATGGTGTCCGCCGATGGCGTGGAGGATGATGCCAACGTCAAATTGACCCGCGTCGAAATGAATGAGGTGCGAAAAGCCCTGCTTCAATTCAAGCGCGACGTTGGACATTTCCCCTATCCCGAGAGTGTTTCCCCTCCTGAAGACATCCCCAGGAAAAGCCTCGAATTGCTCATTGCCTGTGTTGAGAGCCAGGATGCTGGATGCAAGGTATGGAACAGGGACGCTGCCCGAGGCTGGAATGGGCCATATATTTTGGCCGAAGGTTTGACCGATAGCTGGGGTCAGCGCTACCAGCTTTATGATGCGGATACCGCCGCAGCGCGCATTGTCAGCTTTGGCCCGGACAAAATTTCCGGCACAGCCGGCAATGGCGCCACGGCGTGCGACACCAGCACCCCCAGCGACGATATCGTACTGTGCCTGCTGAAGTAGTCATGGGCATGGGTGCTTTCAAATACAGGTTGCAGGCAGGTTTTACCAAAGGTTTCACCTTGGTGGAACTGCTGCTGGTCATCCTGATACTGAGCAGCCTTGCGCTTGTGACCACCTTTCTGGTGGATAACATGAATGAGCAGTTCCGCTTCGACCAGACCAAATCCCGGCTTGAGCAGATTCGCCGTGCCATCATCGGCGACAGCTCGCGCACGCTGAATGGACAGACAGAGGTCAGCGGTTTTGTTGCCGATATGGGGCGCTTGCCTGCATCGCTAAGCGAGCTGGTTGAGCTAGGCCTACAAAACCCATGGCAAATGGCTACGAGCAGCCTGAATGATGGATCACTTTCAGCGGTGACATTGAGCATTCAGCTCCCCGGCGGCTGGCGTGGCTCATATATTGATGTACTGCCAAGCTCGGATCTGTCTTCGGTACGCGCAGTGAGAGATGGCTGGGGCAACGCCGATGCTGATGAGATGGAGGATGCCAAGAATTTCGGCTGGGCATATTTCGCCGATCTGTCGGGTGTTGTCGCGCAGAGCAACGGCTCGGACGGTGAGCCTGGTTTTACCGACCCTGAAAACCACTACCAGAAAGATTACCCGGCGGACGGGCAGCTGCTCGTCACTTTACATGATTACAGCCTGTCGCTGGATGGGCTGGCAATAGAGTTCAGCCATGCGCCGGCGGCACCTGTAAATCTCAAGCTGCGCTTGTATCGCATGAATGACGGCTTGATGACCGGCGATATTGAAAGCAACTATTTTTCAGCCGACGCCGGGAATGTATATCAGGTTACTTTCCCCAATAATCCTTATGAGATCGGCACCTACGCCGCCGTTGTCATTTGTGACGACGTCAATGAGCGCGTATTCGATGGCGACTGCAACGGCAATAGCCTGAATACGCGACCTTACTATTTTACCCTAGTGCCTCGCGCGCAGTTACCGACCATTCAATGGAATATCCACTGAGTTTAATTACATGAGTTTAACTACATGAGCTTGAAAGCCCTGAATTTGAAATCAGTTACCGACAGATTGCCTTTCCTCGGCAGGCCTTCTTCCATCCTCGTCTGCGAGACTGACGGTTTTCATTTGCGCGGCGCGGTCATCAGCCGCGATGGCAACCGGCTCAAGATAGACCTGACCGCCAGGTCGGAGGCGATTGATTACAAGACCGCCGTGAATGAGCTGGTAAACAGCTTGCGCAGTATGGGCTGGAAAGGGCAGCAGACGATACTGCTGACGCCGGCGGTTTTTTCTACGCTACTGGAATTGCCTGTTTCGCCGAAGCAGCCGCGGCCTGTCATGCAGATGCAGGAGATGATCCGCTGGGAGCTGGAACCTTTGCTCATGCAACACAACATGCTCTGGTCCATAGGCCAGCTATTGCTTGTGCTGGGCTATTTGAATGAGGCGCAGGTGAAGGAGGTGCTGGATCGCCAGCAGGGCAAGCATAAAACCGGGCTGGGCGATGGGCACGGCAATATCTATTCATACAAGCGTTTCGGTGAGCTGGCGATGGGCATGGATTTCATCACCCAGGCGCAGCTGGACGAATGTCTCGCCAAGCAGGCCTGGCTGCGTTCGGATAGTGATGAAATATCCTGCGGCTGGTCTTCCCAGGTTTACCCGCAGGCAGAAGGCGACGAGGAAGCCGGTGAAGTCGGCGTACATAGTTGGCTGGTAAGCGGTGCCAGCGTCGGCATGATGCGGCAGTGGGAGGCCGCGTTTGCTGCCAGCAAGGTAACGCTCAAGCAGGTCTACCCGCTCGTCGGTTGTGCCAGTGGACTGCTGGAGCAGGCGGAGGATGCCATCCTGCTGGAAAGCCAGCACGGCTTTGTCAGCGGCATGCGCCTCGAGCAGGGGGCGGTGGCGGCAATCAAACTACAGCATCGTGACCTGACAGCAGCGCTGGATGGCTGCCTTGAAAGCTATCACGGGCTGATCCCGCCTGAAGCCGAGAGTATCTGGATCGCAGCGCAGGATGATGCAGTCGACGAGCTGGCCGAAAACCTCGAGGTGGTGCTGGGGCGAAAAATTCAACTGCTGGCACCGGCTGCAGGGGAGGCCTCTCAAGGCATGCTCGGGGCTGCACGCGACCTGTTCCGCATGCCCGGCGCTGGCAGGAGTAGTGCGGTCTCTGTGCGTGGCCCTATCCCGCCTATCTGGCAGCGTCCCGAGGCGCGTGCCGTTGCCGCAGGTGTTTTGCTAGTGCTGACCATCATTGCGCTGGAAGCCACGTTGTATATCCGCCAGGGCCTTGCGCAGGGCGAACATACGCGCACTGCAGTGGCGAAAAAGTCATTTGATGCCGTGGTCAGCGAAGCACAGGCCAAGGTCGATGCGGTCAACAAGGCCAAGGCTGATGTCAAGGCGAAAGAAGAAGAGCTGAAAAACCTGAATGCGCGCTTTGACTTTTTTGCGCTTGAGCTGCCGGCGCGCATGATGTTCGTGCAAAGCCTGATGGACGAGCTGGAAAACACCGTGAATGAGGATGTGGTCATCAATGCGGTCGAGGAAACACCCAGCCTGGGTTTCAGGATTGCGGGCTGGGCGCTCAGCGAAACCGCGGCACAGCAGTTTATCCTGGCCTTCAAGACCGTCATGCTGCCACGCGGCTTCGACGTGGTGGACCCTATCGTCAGGGCGCAGGGAGGGCGTTTGGGTTTGATCGGCTATGACATCCATTTCCGGCTGGCCGAAATCAAGAGCACGCCAGCGGCGGCTTCATTAAGCCTTCCAGCCGGTTCAGGAGCGAAACGATGAAACTGAGCAAAATGTCATTGCGCGAGCAGGTGCTCGTGCTGGTAGCTGTGGTGGTGGTTGTCGGCGGCGCGTACGGCACATTCCGCTTTTACCCGGCAAACAAGGCGATTGCCGACCTGTACAAGAATACACAAATGATGGATAGCGCCATCAAGACCGGCAAGATACCGGACGAGCCATTCGACGATATCGAGAGCCTGCAGCAGCAGCAGGCCGACCTCGATGAGGACCTGCTTGAGGCTGGTTCGAGATACGAAAGCATAGAGCGGCGTTTGTCGCCTGACGACACCACGGAAGTCCGGCTTGAGATTTCCGAGATCGCGCGCAAGTCGCTGGTCAAGATCAATACCAATGAGCAGTACCGGGTGATGGTGCCGGCTCCCGTTGTGGCAGATGCAGCCGGTTCCAAAGCCGCCAAGAATGCGCCCAAGACACGTATGGGCGATGGCGCCAAACGTAAGGCACGGGCAGCACGGCGCGCCAGCGCAACTGCTGGCGGCGGTATACCTGGCATAGCGAATGTCAGCCCGGAGCAGGCGACAGCGCTGATCCGGAAAATGGCTATCAACGGCCCGATGGAGCGGCCCATGCAGCGCCTGACCATGGAAGGCACCTATGCCGGCATGATGCGCTTTATCGGCGGGCTGCAGCAGATGGGCAAGCTGGTGACCATCGTGCAATTCCAGCTGGCGCCGGGCACGCAGGCACCGCCTCCCGGCAGTAACCAGCGACTGACGGCCACCATGGTTCTGGCGCTATAACAAGATGATCTGGGGAATCATATATGGCATTAGCCGCTGAGCAACTGATAGACGCGGCAGTGAATCAGCATCTGATCGAGGCTGATACACTGGCGCAGCTGCGCGTTGAGGCCCGGCGCAAACGCGTGGATCTGCTGGATACCATCACCGCGCATTACCGCCTGCCGATGTCGGCACTCTATCAGGCGGCAGCCGAGATGCGCGGCCTGTTGTTCGTGAACCCGGTTTCCTTATCCCCATCCGCCAGCCTTTTGAAACGCGTTCCGCAGGCGCTGGCGAAACGCAAACTCGTTATGCCGGTTTCTGAAGATGCGGATGGCGTAGTCATTGCGACAGCAGACCCGGATGACCGCATCACGCTGGATACCTTGCAGCGCCTGTTCGGGCAGCGTATTCGCGTGGCGGTCGCGGAACCGGAGGCCCTGAGTGTGGCGATTGCGCGCAACATGCCTATCCCCGGGCCGGCCGCGCCGACGAATGAGGCTGCGGTTGAGACCAACCTGATCGCGATGCTGAACGACATCCTGCGCGAGGCCTATTTGCGGCGCGCCTCGGACGTGCATATGGCGCAGGAGGAATCGGGCTTGCGTGTGCGCTTAAGGGTGGACGGCAAGCTGCAGGAATACTATACGGATGCAGATGGCGCTGTCGCCAATGGGCTGATCTCACGGGTGAAGGTGCTGGCTAACCTGGATATTGCGGAGCAGCGCGAGCCGCAGGATGGCGGCATGAGCTATTACCTGGCGCCGCCGATCGATACCGAATTCAACATCCGTGTAGCCACCGCGCCGACCCGGCTGGGTGAGCGCGTCACCATGCGGTTGCTGGGGCAGGAGGCGCAGAGCCTGACGCTGCCTACACTGGGCATGTCCGAGCAGGACATGCTGAATTTCCGCCAGGCCATACGCAAACCCTTCGGCATGATCCTGCTGACCGGGCCGACCGGTAGCGGTAAATCCACTACCTTGTTTGCCGCATTGCAGGAAATCGCCAGCCCCGAACTCAATATCATGACGGTGGAAAACCCGATCGAGTATGTCATGGATGGCATCTCGCAGATTCAGACCGGTCCCAAGATCAGCTTTGCCAGCGCGCTGCGTTCGCTGCTGCGTCATGACCCGGATGTGCTGATGGTGGGCGAAATCCGCGATGAAGAGACTGCCGATGTGGCACTCAAGGCTGCGATGACCGGCCATCTCGTGTTCTCCACGCTGCATACCAATACCGCTGCGGGCACGGTGACACGCCTTGAGGATATTGGCTGCGAGCCTTACCTGATCGGCTCCACCATGAATGCGGTGATTGCACAAAGATTGGTCAGGCGCCTTTGTCCGCACTGCCGCAAGCCGCGCATTTCAAGCAAAGGCGAGAGTGAATTGCTCGGCGAGGAAGGCCGGGAAGTGACCCTGTATGAGCCTGCCGGCTGCGCCGCATGCCAGGGCAAAGGCTATCGGGGGCGTCTGGGATTATTTGAAACGCTCTGGTTCGATGAGGCTTTGGCTCATCTCGTATCCAGGGGCTGTACGGAAGAAGAGCTTGAAGTGCAGGCGCTTGCTTCCGGCAAACTGAACCTGATGTGGAACGACGGTAGCCTCAAGGTGCTGGCCGGCGATACCTCATTGTCTGAGCTGCAGGCCGTTGCAGTGAAAAGGCATTAGGGAAGCGCGCCATGCCTGCATTCAAATACAAAGCACTGGATAGCCAGGGAATCGAGAGCAAGGGCAGCATACAGGCTGTAGATTCCCGTGCGGCCATCGCAGCATTGCGGCTGCAATCACTGTTTGTTGTGGAGATCGACCAGGGAGGTGCCGATCCGGCAGGCGCGGATGGCAAGGGCCTGAGCAAGGAAATCGACCTTACCTTTATCAGTGAGTGGCGTTCCGTATCTACGCAGGACCTCATCTTCTTCTTCAAGCAGCTCACCTTTATGCTGCGTGCCGGTTTGCCGGTGCTGCAGGCTTTGCAGCTCTCGCGCACGCAGATATCAGGCGGCCGTCTTGGGCGTGTGATCGGCAAGATGATCAACGATATTGAAAACGGGCTTTCATTTTCCCAGGCCATGGCGAGGCATCCCAAGGTGTTTCCTACACTGGCGGTGAACCTGATCATCGCAGGCGAGAATACCGGTGAGCTGGATATCGTGATGGACAGGCTTGCCGACCATATCGAGAAAAAAGCCGCGCTCAAGATGCAGACCATCAATGCCATGATCTATCCGACGATAGTGGTGCTGGCGGCGCTCGGCGTGTTCGTTTTCCTGGTGGTGAAGATCATCCCGGCCTTCACCAAGTTCTTTGCCGGCAAGGGGCGCGCCCTGCCGCCATCCACGCAGTTCCTGGTGGACCTGTCTGCCTTTTTCATCCAGTACGGGCTTTATATCCTGGGCGCGCTGCTTCTTGTCATCATTGGCGTGACGGCGGCATATCACACCAGGCGCGGGCGCTTCAATTTACACCATCTTTTGCTGCGCATGCCGGTGATAGGCAAATTGATGACTGTGGCTGCCATGGCGCAACTGAACTGGTCGCTTGCCATGATGCTGCGTAGCGGTCTCACCGTGCTGGATGCGCTCAAGATCGTGGCGCAGCTTATCCGTAACCGTGTGATATCCGACAAGCTCGTAGCCGCCTCCGACCTGATCCTGGCAGGCAAGGATCTGTCGGGGAGCCTCGCGCATCCGCGCATCCCCAGCATAGTCACGCAAATGATCGCGGTGGGGGAGCGTACCGGTACGCTGGACCACGTGCTACAGCAACTCGGCGACTACTACGAAGATCGCCTGCAACTGGGCATACGCCGCCTGAGCGCACTGATGGAGCCTGCGCTGATATTAGTGATCGGCACCATGGTGGGTTTTGTGTACTACGCATTTTTCCAAGCCTTGTTTCAACTTGCAAAGGTATAGACGTGAATCTGATTCGATTTAAGAAAAGCATTTTTTTGGGGCTGATATCCATGTTCTGCACGGCGACACATGCCGCAGGCGTGACCACGACCAGAGGCGAGATGCCGATGGAGCCGGAGGCCATGGATTCACTGTCCATGGACATGATGCAGGACTACGACATGCAGGGCTACATTGAGCCGCCATCGGCGCGCGACCCGTTCACCACCAGCGACAAGATGTTCCGGGCATCGGGGCAGCAAGGCGCAAACCGCTCGGGCGGGCAGGGCTTCGTGCCTTATTTTTCGGGCGCCGCCTTACCGAAAATGCGCGTGCGCGGATTCGTCAACAACGGCCCCGGTCAAGCCATGGCGCTGCTGCAGATCGAGGGGGACGACAGTGTGCACCTGGTGCGAAAAGGCGACGAGATCGGTATCCAGCCACGAGCAGGCCAACCCAGCCTGGTACTCAAGATTATCAATGTCGATCTGAAAAAAGTTGAAGTGCAGTCCGGCAGTTTGAGACAAATCATCATTGTTCAGTAATTTTTATGGCGGCAAATACATGAACCACACATCCTTAAAATTCCCAGAGAAACGGCAGTCCAGTCAGATATTGCGCGCAGCTGTTGTTTGCGCCGTGCTTGCGCCTGTGCTGTTTACTTCCTTTGCGCAAGCCGGGCAGGCCGCAAGGCCTGACGCGGAGGCTGCAAGACTTGAACAACTGCAAGCGACGATAAGGGCCGAGCAGGCAAAAGGCGAAGATTACAAATTCATTGTCGAAACAGC
>CAZBSR010000038.1:0-11750 GCA_964494575.1 uncultured Methylophilaceae bacterium
TGAAATTGCCTGCCGTATCCAGGTCTGGCGATTGGCGCTCACTGGGTGATGTGCGCAAATAGGACAGGCCGGCGCGCCAGCTGTTGCTGATCCCGATATCCCCGCCGACATGCGCGAACAGGCTACCCATCGCAGCCCCATTCTTATCTTTGCCCTCGGTGCCGGCGATTCGCCCGCGGCCGGCTTCTGCACCTAATTCAAGGAAGGTGTCGGTCGGTGCGACCCATTTGAGCTGGATGCCATCGTCGCCGTACTGGCCGCCCAGGAATGCCTGATATGCCAGTGGATTATCGACAAAATCCCAGGTGTGGGCATGCTGATCATTCAGGTAGCCGATGCCGGAAAAGAATCTCCCGCCCTTGACGGTAAACCCCGCGGGTAATGCGGTAGTCTGGACGAAGGCTTCTTCCACGCCTACCGAGTTGTCAGGCGCCAGTGCCAGGTTCAGCCCGCCATAGAAATAATGGTCGATATTGGCATACACCCCCAGCTCCGATTCGGCCAGGCTCAAGCCTCGTAAACCGGGCCCGATTTCGCCGCCGCTTTGAAAGCCGGTGATGTGGTAATCCGAATCCTGTGAGCGATTAGCGTAGATGCCGGAAAGTACCAATGAAATATCCGGGTTGAAGGCATTGCTGGACGATGGCGTCGATTTACTGGCGGCCTGTATGGCCACCGTTTCCGCCTTTGCAGCGCTGGTTTCGGCTTTTGACGCACTGCCTTGAACCTGCTCAAGCCTGCTTTCCAGGGCCTGGATGCGCGCTTCGTAACTTTGCTTCATTTCCTGGACTTCAGCGCGGATTTTTTCCATCTCATCGCTATCGCCGGCGGCGGCCAGTGCTGGATAGCCGCAGGCGAGCGCCATAGCGCTCGCCAATAATATATGTTTGTACATGATGACCTCGTTTAAACAATGAACGAACACACCGCCGGACAACGCTGGCGGTGTAGTGGACGTTAGGTGTTAAACGAGGCTGGGTGGGGCGCGTGCGGAATAGGCGTAGAGCGGGGGATTGCTGCGGACGGCAGCATTTGCATGCAGGATGGCTTCGTGAACAGCGTTGAGCAGGGCGGGGGAGAAGCCTCCGGTATCCACTGCGTTTGCCAGTGCACTATGGCTCAGGCATTGCTCACAGACGGGGGAGTGCGGTGTTTTGTCCTGCTTTTGCGACTGTGGCACCAAGTCCGCA
Organism: uncultured Methylophilaceae bacterium; assembly: GCA_964494575.1. Taxonomy (GTDB): domain Bacteria; phylum Pseudomonadota; class Gammaproteobacteria; order Burkholderiales; family Methylophilaceae; genus JBCKUK01. Next base: position 1,191 of record CAZBSR010000038.1, read on the forward strand.
TAGTGCGAAATCTCATGCACGATTACACCCTGCTGGCCAAGGCCAAACAGCAGGGCAAGTGCAAAAGTGAGAATTAAGCGGCGCAACATGGGCAGGATTCTAACAGACGGGGGGAGCTGCAAACAAATTTTCAGCTATGCGAGGTTTTGCCCATGCTTCCATCCAATAGCCGGGCTATCGCCCTTAGTTCTGCATTCGGGTCTGCATAATCTTCATAACGATGGGTGCCCGAACGGGCATACCAGTAGCGGCTATTGCCTTCGTCGCCTTCGATCTTATGTAGGACGGCATGAATCCAGCAGGCAACCGCATCGTTGGATTCCTGGGCAATGATGTGAGCCTGGTGCCAGTCGCCATTCAAAGCCAGTGTGGCGGCTGAGGCCAGCTGTGCATTCAGTATGCTATCCATAATATTTGGCCATTTAGGCTATATCCTGCCTCAAGTAGCATGAGTGGATGATATTTTAATCAAAAACGGCCGCATTTGCGGCCGTTTTCATTCAAGCTGGATTTGGGTTTTAGGCCTTGAAATTGGCGGCGACAAAATCCCAGTTTACGATTTTCCAGAACTCTTCGGCATATTTAGGACGCGCATTACGGTAATCCACGTAATAGGCATGTTCCCATACATCGATAGTGAGGAGGGCGGTCTGGCCCTTGGTCATTGGGGTGGCGGCATTGCTGGTGCTTTCCAGTGCAAGCGAGCCATCTGCGTTTTTAACCAGCCAGGCCCAGCCGGAACCAAATGTGGTAACAGCTTTTTGGGTGAATTGCTTTTTAAATTCCTCAAAGGAGCCAAAAGCCTTGTCAATTGCCGCAGCAAGCTCTCCACTTGGAGCGCTGCCATTTGGCTTGAAGCAATTCCAGTAAAAGGTATGGTTCCATACTTGGGCTGCGTTGTTGAAAATGCCGCCCGAGGATTTCAGGATGATTTCTTCCAGGGTCGAATTCTCGAACTCGGTACCCTTGATCAGGTTGTTCAGGTTGGTGACGTAAGCCTGGTGATGCTTGCCGTAGTGATAATCGATGGTCTCGCTTGAAATAACAGGCTCAAGTGCGTCCTTGGCATAAGGCAATGGTGGTAACCGATGTTCCATAATGATTTCCTTAGATTAATGAGAGGTTGAGTAGTAAAAAGTTTTATATATTCTGCTACTGACGGAGGGCGTTCCTTGGTGCGGTAAGGCACCGATAGAACGCCGATGTTAATTCGGCGCCTGTCTGTCAGCGTTTTTTAGCGCGGGGATGAGCAGCATCGTAAACCTTGGCCAGATGCTGGAAATCCAGGTGCGTATAGACCTGGGTAGTACTGATGTTGGCGTGGCCCAGCATTTCCTGGACTGCGCGCAGATCACCGCTGGACTGCAGCACATGGGTGGCAAAGCTGTGGCGTAGCATGTGAGGATGTACATCACTGTTGATGCCCTGCTTAATTGCCCACTCCTTGACTCGATATTGTACAGCCCGTGCGGTAAGTCTGCGACCCTTTTGGCTAATGAACACGGCATTCGCATCGAGATCAGCCTTGTCGGATTGAATAAGCGCACGGTTTTGCAGCCATATGCTGATGGCACTGATGGCATGACTGCCGACTGGTACGATGCGGGTCTTGCTGCCTTTACCGGTGACGGTCACGGTACCATTTTGTAAATCCACGGCATCGATATCAAGCCCGACCAGCTCCGCCAGCCGCAGGCCGGAGGAATAAAACAGTTCGAGTATCGCCCTGTCGCGCAAGGTCAGCGGATCATCCCCTTCAATCGCGACCAGTTTCACCGCCTGGTCAGTAGACAATGCCTGCGGCAGGGTTTGCGGCGATTTTGGTGCGCGCATGCCGTTGCAGGGATTGGCGGTGAAGCCATGGCGCTGACCAAGGAAGTCGAAAAAACCACGCCACGCAGATAGCGTGCGCGCAATGCTTTTTCCACCTAGGCCATTTCCATTCATGGCACCGATAAAACGTCGGATATTGGTGGCTGTTACGTCCTGTAATCCTGGTTTATCGACCAGCTCATCAGTCAGCCTCAGCAGCAGTCGAATATCACGCGCATAATTTTCGCGGGTAAGGGGGCTCAAACCTCGTTCGAAGGTTAGGTAATCCAGGTACTTGCTCAAAAAATCAGTGGCTGGATGCAACGTGCTTCTCTAGTTGATATAACGCAATAACGCTGCGCTGATGAGTTCGCCGATGCGCTTGACGTAGAGCGTTCCCATCTCCGGGTAGAAGCGCTTTTCATCCTCGGAAGCCATGACCAGCAGCCCGAATACCTTTTCGCCGCGCAAGGCCGTGAGGGCAAAAGATTTAGGTGCGGCTGTTTCGCCAAACCAGTCATTTAGCTCCAGACCCGGCCGATGGCCGCAATAGGGCGCAGCCAGGCCCTGTGTCCAGCTTTGCAGCTCAGGGTCCACAGCCTGGAACACTTCGTGACTGCTATTGGATTGATCCTGAGGCGTCGTCCATAGGCGTATGCCGACATGAGGAATGGCAAAGTCTTCGCGCAGGCTGTGGATCAATAGCTGGATCAGTACCTCGAAGCTTTGCGTGGCAAGCAAACCCAGGCTGAGGCGATGGATCTTGTTGCTGATGACATCATTTTCTTCACCATATTTCATGAGCTCGGATAGTTTCACTTCCATCACGCGGATTCTGTCACGCTGAACCAGCTGCTGGCGTTCAGCCAGCGAAACGGTGCCGCCACCATGCGGGCTGGGCAGGTACATTTCGGTGAGCAAAGTCGAGTTATGTTCAAAAAATTGCGGGTTTTCGCGCAGGTATGTAACGACCTGGTCTTCGGCGATTTCATTATCGCTGTGCTGGTTAGATTCCATGCTTGCTCCTTAAAGTACGATTGATTGGCCGCTATTTGAATAGCCGCCGTTAAATATCAAGTTCACCCTCGAATACAGTCGCCGCAGGCCCTGTCATCCATACCGGGGAATCGGCAGCGCCGGCCCAGCTGACATTCAGCTCGCCGCCGCGCATGCTTACTTTTACCGGGGATTGCAGAAGATCCAGCCGGATACCCGCCACCGAAGCAGCACAGGCGCCGGTACCGCAAGCAAGCGTCTCGCCGCTGCCGCGCTCGAATACGCGCAGACGGATATGATGCGGATTCAAAATCTGCATGAAGCCCGCATTTACGCGCTGAGGAAAGCGTGGGTGAGATTCGATCAATGGCCCTTGCGATGCTACTGGCGCACTGTCTACGCTTTCCACAACTTGCACTGCGTGTGGATTGCCCATGGATAACGCGGAAATATTCAACAGTGTGCCAGTTACATCAAGTTCGTAAGTCGGGGCGGCCTCGCCGGTAATGAAAGGTATCTGTTGCGGTGTGAATATGGGCGCCCCCATATTCACCGTGATCTCACCGTTGGCTTCCAGTTTCAGGATGATGATGCCGCTGGCGGTCTCCACGCTGATTTCAGTCTTTTGCGTCAGGCCTTTATCGTGAACGAATTGCACAAAACAGCGCGCGCCATTGCCGCACTGCTCAACTTCGCCTCCGTCAGCGTTGAATATGCGGTAACGAAAGTCAGCCTCTACCGATGTGGCCCGCTCCACCAGTAATATCTGGTCGCAACCTACGCCGAAGTGCCGATCTGCAATGCTGCGAAATTGTGCGGCGTTTAACATGACAGATTGGGAAATGGCGTCAATGACCACGAAGTCATTGCCGATTCCGTGCATTTTGGTGAATTTAAGGTTCATTAAAGCGTACGTACTTAATTTATTATCAGATAACACATTGTAGGGGAAATGCACCCGCAGGCGTAGTAATGCGGCCCGCGCTTCATGAATTTATGGGCGTTTGAAGCGGCCATAACTCCATAGATACTGTTCGGGGCATTTGCGCACCAGGCGCTCAATGCCATCGTTGATGTTCTGCGGGGTTGGCTCTATGCCCAGCGGCTCGATATGGATGATATAGCCGCGGCCCCATGAAAGACGCTCGCCAAAAGCGAGCAATACGGTCGCTCCGGTAGACTTGGCCAGCTTGCCCACCAAAGTCATGGTGTAAGCCGGTTGTCCGAAGAAATCGGCCCATTCGCCTTCGCCAGGCTCTGGCACCTGATCCGGCAATATGCCCACCGCTTCATCCTGTTTTAATGCGCGCAGCAAAGTGCGTATCCCGCTCATATTGGTGGGCGCCAGTTTTACCAGGCCGCGATTCCTGCCTTGCTCAATAAGAGGCTCCAGCCAGCTTTTGCGAGGCGGGCGGTAAAGTACGCTGATGGGATGGCGGGCGGCGTAGTAAATCGAAGTGATCTCATAACAACCCAGATGAGGGGTCAGGAAAATGATGCCGTTTCCCTTGGCTAGTGCTGTTTCGACATGCTCCCATCCCTGGCAGTCCTTTACCAGCTTCAGTACCGAGTTCAGCGGCCTGAACCAGATGGCGAATGTTTCCAACAGGCCTTTCCCGGTTTCGCAGATACTTCTGTTCACCAGGCGACGATACATGCGCTCGGAATCCGCCAATTTAACCGAGGTCAGGTTTTTGCGGGTGCGCCTGCCAAATGATTCACGGGCGAAATAGAATATCCAGCCGATAGCTGCGCCAAGCCCATGTATCAAGGGTAACGGTAGGGTGGCGAAGATACGGAGTAGTGCCTTGAGCATGAAGTTCTTTTTGAAACGGGTCTAATTTGCTATTCTAGCAATCTTTTTCTCGATTAATTGCCCGCGATATGAACAACGAATACCTGTTTACCTCTGAATCAGTTTCCGAAGGCCACCCGGATAAGCTCGCCGACCAAGTCTCCGACAGTATTCTTGATGCCATCCTGACGCAGGATCCTACTGCGCGCGTAGCTGCCGAAACGCTGGCGAATACGGGGCTGATAGTCCTGGCCGGTGAGATTACTACTACCGCTAATGTCGATTACATCAAGGTTGCGCGCGACGCCGTTAAACGCATCGGCTACGACAACACTGAATACGGCATAGACTATAAGGGTTGTGCAGTACTGGTTGCTTACGACAAGCAATCGCCGGACATAGCGCAAGGGGTGGATGGGGCACATGATGACCCGCTGGATCAGGGCGCGGGCGACCAGGGCTTGATGTTCGGTTACGCGTGCGATGAGACGCCGCAATTGATGCCATTGCCGATTTGGCTTGCGCACCGCCTGATGGAGCGCCAATCCCAGTTGCGCAAAGATGGTCGGCTGGCTTGGCTGCGTCCTGACGCCAAAAGTCAGGTCACAATCAGGTATGTAGACGGCAAGCCGAGCGCAATTGATACGGTGGTTGTATCTACGCAGCACGCACCGGAAATCTCACTGGAAAATATCCGTGAAGCTGTCATCGAAGAAATCATCAAGCCCATGCTGCCGAAAGAGCTGATCAAGGGCGACATCAAGTATCTGGTCAACCCCACCGGGCGTTTCGTCATTGGCGGCCCGCAAGGCGATTGCGGCCTGACCGGGCGCAAGATCATTGTGGATACTTATGGTGGATCTGCACCTCACGGCGGCGGTGCTTTCTCAGGCAAGGATCCTTCCAAGGTGGATCGCTCCGCTGCTTATGCTGCGCGCTATGTGGCCAAGAATATTGTGGCGGCGGGCCTGGCCAGCAAATGCATGGTGCAGATTTCCTATGCTATTGGCGTAGCCCGCCCCACCAGTGTCATGGTGGAAACCTACGGTACAGGCAAGGTATCCAACGAACTGTTGACTCAGCTGGTGCTGGATCACTTTGACCTGCGCCCTAAAGGCATCGTTAAGATGCTGGACCTGCTGCGTCCGATCTATACCAAGACTGCTGCTTACGGCCATTTTGGCCGCGACGAACCTGAATTCACCTGGGAAGCTGCAGATAAGGCGGCTGCACTGAAAGCTGCTGCCGGAATCTAACAGCGGCGATTTGGTTAAATTTTAATTTAACCTTATAATTCAATACTTAACTCATTTAAACCGAGGAACGTTGCGAGGCGGATCACTTCTGCCCCAGGCTCGGTTTTACAAAGCGTGATTCAGCTTTGTGAACGGCGTTCATCTATTTTAATTCGTGCCGGGCACGGGAAATGGATGAAACAGGCGCCGAGCGTTCCTGCCCTTCCCTCCGGCCACACCATTCAAGGATATTGAAATGAATACTGTGGCTGATGTTAAAAAATCCACCCAAGATTATGTGATTGCCGATCTAAGCCTGTCTGCCTGGGGCCGCAAGGAAATTGCGATTGCCGAGACGGAAATGCCGGGCTTGATGGCTATCCGTGAAGAATACGCAGTACTCAAACCGCTTCGCGGCGCGCGTATTACCGGATCACTGCACATGACCATCCAGACGGCTGTGCTTATCGAAACCCTGAAAGACCTGGGGGCAGAGGTACGCTGGGCGTCGTGCAATATTTACTCTACACAGGATCATGCAGCGGCTGCAATCGCCGCCAGCGGTACTGCTGTGTTTGCAATAAAGGGCGAATCTCTCGAAGACTACTGGGATTACACCCATCGTATTTTCGAATGGCCTGACAATGGCTATAGCAATATGATCCTGGACGATGGCGGTGATGCTACCTTGTTATTACATCTGGGCAGCAAGGCCGAAAGCGACGCTTCCCTGCTGAGTAATCCCGGTTCTGAAGAAGAAACCTGCCTGTTTAACTCCATTAAGGCCAAGCTGGCTGTCGATCCAAAATGGTATTCCACGCGGCTGTCCAAAATTATCGGTGTCACCGAAGAAACCACTACCGGCGTGCATCGCCTGTACCAGATGCACAAGGAGGGCCGCCTGGCATTCCCCGCAATCAATGTGAATGACTCAGTTACCAAGTCCAAGTTCGACAATCTGTATGGCTGCCGCGAGTCGCTGGTGGATGCCATCAAGCGCGCAACAGACGTCATGATCGCGGGTAAGGTTGCCGTGGTTGCAGGTTACGGTGATGTGGGCAAGGGTTCTGCCCAGGCATTGCGTGCGCTTTCGGCCCAGGTCTGGGTAACCGAGATTGATCCTATCTGTGCCTTGCAGGCTGCGATGGAAGGCTATCGTGTAGTCACCATGGATTATGCAGCAGAGCATGCCGATATATTTGTGACCGCTACCGGTAACTACCATGTGATTACCCATGAGCACATGAAAAAGATGAAGGACCAGGCTATCGTCTGTAACATCGGCCACTTCGATAACGAAATCGATGTCGCCTCACTGGAAAACTACGAGTGGGATGAAATCAAGCCACAGGTCGACCATGTGATTTTCCCTGACGGCAAGAGGATCATCCTGCTGGCCAAAGGCCGCTTGGTGAATCTTGGCTGCGGCACAGGCCATCCGAGCTATGTCATGAGCTCGTCCTTTGCCAATCAGACCATTGCCCAGATAGAGCTTTTCGCTAATCCTGCAAATTATCCGGTGGGCGTCTACACTTTGCCGAAGCACCTGGATGAAAAGGTGGCCGTACTGCAATTGAAGAAACTCAATGCCCAGTTAAGCCGATTGACGGATCAGCAGGCAGCCTATATTGGCGTATCTGCGGATGGTCCTTACAAGCCGGAGCATTATCGCTATTAACTTCTAAGAAGGGGATGCAATCATGAAACTGCTTATTGTCTGGCTACTGAATGCGCTTGCCTTGCTGGCTGTAGCTTATTTAATGCCTTCCATCAATGTAACGGGTTTTGGCGCGGCGCTCATCGCCGCCGCTGTGATCGGATTGTTCAATGTGCTGATCCGGCCTGTGCTGGTAGTACTGACTTTGCCTGTCACGGTGTTGACTCTGGGGCTATTCATTTTTGTCATCAATGGCCTGTTGTTCTTTCTGGTCGGTCATCTGCTGCAAGGCTTTGAGGTGCAAAGCCTGTTGTCGGGCATATTGGGGGCAATCCTGTATAGCCTGATTTCGTGGGCGCTGACTGCGCTGGTATTAGGCAGCAAAGATTAAAAGGTAAAAATTGAACAAGCAGCCCGTCATCAGTTTTGAGTTTTTCCCGCCGAAAACAGCGGAAGGCGTTGCCAAGTTGCGTGGAACACGCAAGCAGCTGGCACAATTGCGGCCGCAATTCTTTTCGGTGACATTTGGCGCGGGCGGCTCCACGCGCGATCGCACCAAGGAAACCGTGCTGGAAATACAGGCCGAAGGTTTTGAGGCCGCGCCACATATTTCCTGCATTTCCTCAAGCAAGGAAGAGATACGCGCCCTGCTGGAAGAGTATCGCCGTAACGGGATACGTCATTTGGTGGCGCTACGCGGAGATATCCCATCGGGCGAGGTCAGCGCGGGGGATTTTCGTTATGCCAATGAATTGGTAGCTTTTATTCGGCAGGAAGCCGGCGACTGGTTCGAGATAGAGGTGGCGGCCTATCCCGAAGTCCACCCGGAGGCACAATCGGCTGCTGCCGACTTGCAGCATTTCAAATCCAAGATAGACGCAGGTGCGAATGCGGCGATAACGCAATATTTTTATAATACCGACGCTTATTTCCGCTTTATGGATCAATGCGGTGCTTTGGGCATAGATATCCCGATTGTTCCTGGGGTCATGCCCATCTATAACTATACGCAGCTGTCACGCTTTTCGAATGTATGTGGCGCAGAGATTCCTCGCTGGCTGCGTGCAAGGCTACAGGATTACGGTGACGACCTGGCTTCCATGAGGTCATTGGGCATGGATGTGGTAACTGACTTGTGTGAGCAGCTGCTCGGCGGCGGAGCGCCGGGCCTGCATTTTTACACATTGAATCAGGCGGGGATTATTTCCACCATCGTTCAGCGGCTCGGCCTTCAACAAGCTGAGCTTGTAAAAAAATAACGCCAGCGAAGCTGGCGTTATTTCTAGTGCAGGGTAGGGCGGCTCTCGTTGAAAACGGCATCTTCAACGAACAGGTAGTCGTTGGCCTTGCCCTGGTTCCATAAAGCCATCAATACAATCCAGCGTGTTTCTTCAATGCTGACTTCAGGCTGTGGCAGAGCCATGGCGCGATCGATGACCAGTTCGCGCTGGGCGGGGTTAAGGATTTTGGCCTGCTCCAGGAACATCATGAAGCTGAGGCTCTCCGAACTGATTTTCTCTGTCTCTGCGTCTGCATATACGCGAAAACCCAAGCCATGACCGGCAGCTGACGCGTCTGCTTGCTGGGTCATTTCCTCCAGGGCGCTGAACCAGTCAAAAGCGCCATTGATATCTTCCTGATCGAAACCTGCGGCAAATAGTTCTTTGGATAAAGTATTCTGATCCGGACGAATGTCCGCTTCAAAGTAGTTTTCAAACATGTACACCAAGACTTCGAACATGGAATCTCCTAAATAGGGTGGCAGGGTTAGGTGATTCGCTGGTAACGTCCTCCCGGCAGGGAAGCGACCTTATTTTCCAACTCCAGCACTAATAGCATGGCGGAAAGGTTATCGCTCGTCAAGCCGCTGCGTTCCAACAATGATTCCATGCTGACCGGGTCATAACCCATGCAATCCAGCAGCGGATGGGCTTCTGCGGAGAACGGCGGCCTGTCCGGGATTACTGAAACAGTAGCGCTTACCTCATCAACGATATCCTGAATGCTGTCCACCAGTTTTGCGCCTTGCTTGATCAATTGGTGGCAGCCCTTGGACAGTGGCGAGTGGATGGAGCCAGGAATGGCGAAAACCTCCCGCCCCTGTTCCGCCGCTAGCCGTGCGGTGATAAGCGAGCCACTTCGAATGTTGGCTTCAACCACCAGGCAGCCGAGACTCAAGCCGCTGATGAGGCGATTGCGACGCGGAAAATTCTGGGCAAGGGAGGGTGTGCCAAGGGGAAACTCAGAAATGATGACTCCGCGTTCGACGATTTGATGCGCCAGATCACGATGCCTGGATGGATAGACGATATCAAGGCCAGTGCCGACTACCGCAATGGTCGCGCCATTGGCTTTAAGTGCTCCGCGATGGGCAGCGCCATCAATGCCTAGCGCCATACCGCTAATGATGGTGTAGCCATGCTGGCACAGGGCTTGGGAAAAGTCTTCGGCGTTTTTTTCGCCCTGGGTGCTGGCATTACGACTGCCAACGACGGCAATACCCGGCGCATTTAACCATTGCAACTGCCCTTTTGCGTAGATGAGTGGCGGCGGGTCGGGGATTTCCAGCAAGGCCTGGGGGTAGTCACTGTCGCCTAGCGTGATGAGGTGGTTCGCCGGATCCTTCAGCCATTCCATGGCGGGGGCGATGGCATCGCGGTCTGGTCCGACACTGATCGAACGGGCGACCGGCTCGGTTACGACAGCACGCAACTGTGTAAATGAGGCGCCGTATATGGTGGCAGGGTCGCCAAAAGCGCGCAGTAGCTGGCAAAAACCCTGACCACCTAAGCCATGAATGTAACTGAGGGATATCCATAACGCTGCATCATCCTGCGGCGTCATGTCTGATAATGCCGCACCTTGGTTGGCGGCGGACACCAAAGCCATATCTAAGGGGTTTTTACCAGATCCAGAACATTGATCGGCTCGGAGGCCTGCATGACCAAGCCATAAGAAATACGATTGAAGGTGCGGAATATCATGAGCAGGCCGACACGTTCGTCCGGCAGTTTGGTCACGCGGTAATCAAGAGCTTCACCCTTGCTCGCATCGGTAGCTTCGCT
>CAZBSR010000039.1:0-11667 GCA_964494575.1 uncultured Methylophilaceae bacterium
GCCAGTTGTTTCAGCGCAAGGAGCAGATTCAATCCAAGAGCGAGCTGATCCTGCTGATTACGCCGCACATCATCACCAACCCCAGCGAGGTTGAGAATGTTACCTATGAAAGCCTGGAACCAATCACACAGCATGAATTTTAATGCACCCTCGGACAGATAAGGAAAAGAATATGAACGCAGCAACACGTGTGTATCTAATGGTTTTTGCGATGGCTCTGCTGGCCGGTTGTGCCAATCAGCCAATCGGCGAGCGCTATCCCATGACGGAACAGAAAAAGGTGGAGGCGGTCCAGCATTGGGGTGCCATCGCTGCGGATGCGGTGGAGCAGACCAGGCTTGCCCTCAGCGGACGGGATTTTGCCAAGGATAAACCGCTCTACGTTATGGAGAGCTCGGGCACACATTTTGACCGGGCTTTTCGCAACTACATGATCACCAGCCTGGTGAATGCGGGACTGCAGGTCTCGACAGAAAAGCAGGGCGCGATTGAAATCAGTTATGAGACGCAGGTAGTACGCCATGGCGCATCATTCGACCCCGCCCTGTTTGGCTATAAGCCGGGAATGGCCACCGTGGGTACTGCCGGTTTCTGGATACTGCGCAATGCGTCAACCACGGGCATAGCGGTCGGTACCCTGGCAGGTGCTGCCGGCTATGACGTATACAAGGCTACCGAGCCTACAGGCGTAGAGTTGCTGATTACCACCTCGATAGTGCATGCCAGCCGCTATGTCATGCGAAATACCGATGCCTACTACATCGAGAGAGCGGATGCCTACCTGTTCGAGCCGTGCAGGAGCAGGTCGATCAACGGATGCAGGCCGAAATTATCAAGATAATATAAAGCTGCCTGGAGATATTCACGCAATTAGAGAGCGTCCTGCCTTGGCTAAGGAGGGCTAGGGAGCGTCAATCAGGTACTGGCATGTCAGGCGTTCGTCCCGGATGCAGTGCTCCGTCACCGGACGGCCGGTGGCTTCTGAGAAAAAGGCAGCAATAACCCGACAGGCACATTGCTCGCTGCGTACTGCCGCGCCGATAGGGCAGCTATAGTTTCGCACCATCACACCATCCTCCTGTGGTACCGCCTCTGTCATGGCGCCCAGCGAATCCGCCGCTGCCATGGCGGCCTGCAGGCCGCTCTCAAAATCCGTAGGGTTGGACAACCCCGCCTGTCGCGCCATTTGCCGCCCAGTCTGTTCAAGTACCTCATTGAGTTCATCACCCTGTAATCGGCTGGACACCACGTTTATCAGGTTGGCCAGTAGTGGCTGATAGGCGGTAGATGCAACATCTTCGCTATGGGGTGCAGCCTCGTAGATGAGTGCTGGCTTGCCAAGCTGCCCGCGATGCTTGACACGGACGGTGCGGATGAGTCCCTCGGCGACCAGCTGTTTGAGCTGTACGTTGATTGCATTGCGGGTTACACCAAGGCGTTCGCAGAGTTCAGCGACGCTCAGGCTTTCTCGCCTGAGCGTCGTCAAGATGTTGTTTTTTGTGGTCATTGTAGATAAGCCTTGCGCGTGTTTCCTGTCTCGGATCGAGATTTATTATAACTGCTGCGACAATCAATTTCATGGAATTATCATTTATGACAATAAATATTGTCATAAATGTCTTTGCGGGGTAAAGTGCAAATTCCAACCCAACTCAATAGAGAGGAATATCATGAATTTCAATAAACCGTGGCGAAATCTGGGGGCAGTGCCCCTGGCGCTGGCCTTTTTTGGCGCAAGTTGCGCTTATGCACAACCTACGGAAACCGGCCAGGCGACCACCCCGACACAACTGGTCGATGCACTTAATGGCGTATTCGGCCAGCACCCAGGTGCCAGGGCAGTACATGCCAAAGGCATTGTGCTTGAAGGGCGGTTTGTTCCCAGTACTTCAGCCGCATCCATCAGCAAGGCATCGCATTTGCAGAAAACCACAGTACCCGTCACCGTGCGCTTTTCCAATTTTGCCGGGATTCCGGATCTTGCCGATAACCATGGCCTAGCTAGCCCCCGCGGCCTTGCAATCAAGTTCAAGCTGCCCGATGGGTCACAGACAGATATCGTTTCACATTCCTTTAATGGTTTTCCTTCACCTACGGCGGGTGATTTCCATCAACTATTACTTGCCCTGGGAGCGAGCGGGCCTGATGCAGCAAAACCCACAGCGCTCGATACCTATCTCGGTAGCCATCCGGTCGCAAAGGCTTTCCTGACTGCACCTAAACCGGCTCCTGTCAGCTATGGCACGTTGCCTTATTTTGGCATTAATACGTTCAAATTCATTAATGCAAAGGGCGATGTGACATTGGGCCGCTATCAATTTATTCCGCTGGCAGGTAATCACAACTTGACGGAGGAGCTGGCGGCCAAGGCTGCGCCCACTTATCTGGCGGATGAGATCCAGAAGCGTGTGAAGCAGGAGCCGGTCAAGTTCAAAGTTCTGGTGCAAGTCGCCGATAAAGGCGACAAAGTGGACGATCCATCCATTGCATGGCCCGATAGCCGTCGCCAGGTTGAACTGGGCATACTTGAAATCACCGGTGTAGTTGCCGATAGTGATGCAGCCCAGAAGAAGTTACTGTTTCTGCCCAATGCGCTGACATCCGGCATTGAAGTACAAGATCCCATGATCAATGCACGTGGCGCTGCTTATCCGGTTTCGTTCTCTCGCCGTTCAAAATAACAACCGCTATTCCTTGATACTGAAAATGCCACCTCAATCAGGTGGCATTTTTTATTGAGTGCTCAGATTTCTATCGTTAACTGCGCTTTCTAGCTACCCCGCTGACCAGCACGATCTGGCAAATATGCTCAAGCCTTTCGATGTGCTCAAAAGCGCTCCATGGGTCTCTGGCAACAGCGATGACCCCATGACGATCCAGGCCGACGATATCCGCAGAAATCGATCCGTCCGGCCCCAACTCCAAGGCCTCACAGACTGCATCTGCCAATTCATGGCTGATGGCCGGTACATCCGGGACGTTTTTTGCGACCTTTGTGTATCGATGGATTTCTGGGAATTCGCGTGAAAGCGCCTGCAGGTCATACCCGGCGTACATGGCCGCGATGGTATAAGTGGGATGCACATGTACCACGGTTCGCGTATCCGGCAGCTCCAGCAGAAGGCGCCTATGCAGCTCAATTTCACCGCTAGGTTTGCCCGTTGCCTCTGTATCGATCTTCACCAGCGATTTATCCGCCTGGTATTCCATCTTGACCAAGCTCTCCGCATCCAGGCGCTGCTTCTTGGTGCCTGAAGGGGTGATGTAGATCCAGTTTTCATTCTTTCGGCGTACCGATCCGTTGCCGTCGCGCGTAGAAATCCAGCCCCGGCTGTAGCATTCTTTCAGTACATCGCATATCGCTGTAATCATATTAGGTGCTCAAAGTTTAATTAGAAGAGGTAGTCCAGGCCAGGTTCACTGCCGGTTTACATATGGTACTCGCTAATGGCCGCCAGTATTGCGCCTAGGGGAGGGTAAATAGGGTATAGTTTTCATTGAATCGCAATTATTTTCGGATGCTCATGAGTAAAACCCTCATAAGAATAGGGCTGGTTGAAGATGATCCGCGCGATGTGGAACTCTTTCAGGAGATGCTTCGCGATCCGCCAGAGCTGCTGTTTGAGCTTTCCCACTGCACGCGCCTGGATCAAGCTCTGGAGCTGCTCGAGCATGAATTACCGGACGTGTTGCTGGTTGATCTCTGGCTACCGGACTGCCAGGGCCTGGAAGTGTTTAATCGTATCAAGCTGCGCGCCCCCAATATTCCCATCATCATCTTCAGCGGCAGAAACGAAAAAGAGCTGGCGATTCGCGCGGTAGCAGAGGGTGCCCAGGATTACCTTGTCAAAGGCCAGGTTAATGCCCACACACTCAAACGTGCTATCCACTATGCCATCGAACGCCAGCGTGTTGCGCAGGAACAGATTATCCGGGCCACCTTTGCAGTAGCTGCAGCGGGGATTGCTACAGTGACGCTCGAGGGCGATCTTATCCAGGTCAATCCGGCGTTCTGCAAGATGCTGGATTATGATGAATCTGCGCTGCTTACTTTCAAATTCATAGCGCTCATACACCCGGATAATCGTCCTGTCGCGCTTGAATATATTAACAAGCTGGTCGCAGCCGAGATCGACGATTTCGTGGTCGAGAAGCGCTATCTTACGAAGAATGGCGATACGGTATGGGCCAACATCAGCGTTTCCCTCGGGCGCTCCGCAAAAGGCGAGCCAGTACATCTTATCGCGGTGAGCGAAGACATTACCGAGCGCAAAGAGCGTGAAGCGGATCTGGCAAAAGAGGCGACCAAACGCAAGATATTGTTTGAGCAGGCCGCAGAGGCCATTGTTGTCATCAATCAAGACCAGTGCGTGGTTGAGGCGAATGCCAGCTTCGCCATCATCCTGGGCTACTCTCTTGAGGAAGTGCTGAAACTGCATCCCTGGGATTGGGATGCTATTTGTACAACACAGGAAGAGATGAGGGTGCGATGGCCGGATTTCCCCACTTACCAGGAGACATTCGAGACAAGGTGGCGCCGCAAGGATGGCACGCTATTGGATGTGGAGGTCAGCATCAGCCCCGCAGAGTGGGGAGGGCAGACGCTGGTGTTTTGCATATGTCGCGATATCAGTCCGCGCAAGCGGGCCGAAGCTGCCCTGCGTGAAAGTGAGCAGCGCTTCCAGCTTGTGACGAAGGCGACCGCCGATGCGGTCTGGGATTGGAACCTGACGGCTGATGTCATATGGTGGGGGGAGGGGATCCACACCCTGTTCGGATATCTACCCGATCAGTTGGAGCCGGGTATTGAATCATGGACAAGCCGTATTCACCCTGCCGACAAGGAACGCGTGCTGGCGAGTGCTGATGAAGCCATTCGGCATGGGGAGAAGTGGTCTGCTGAATATCGTTTTATACGCAAGGATGGCTCGTCTGCACATGTGCTCGATCGCGGTTTTATTATCCGTGATGAGGCCGGTACCGCCGTACGTATGGTCGGAGGTCTTTCCGACCTAACGGAAAGCAAGCAGGCTGAACTTGAACTGACGCGGCTAAACAGGGCATTGCGCATGCTGAGTGCCTGTAACGAGTCGCTTATCCGCGCCACCAACGAAATGCAGCTGTTAACCGAGATCTGCCGCATCACGGTTGAAATCGGCGGCTATCGCATGGCATGGGTTGGTTATGCACAGGATGATGCGGCCCATTCGATCAAGCCCATGGGACATGCCGGGGCTCATTCCAACTATATATCCAACATAAAGGCTAGCTGGTCAGAAGCTGATCCAAAAGGCAGGGGCCCGGCGGGTAAAACCATACGCAGCGGCACGGCAGTCCTATGTGAGGATATTACAAAAGACCCGGATTTTGCGCCCTGGGTAACGGAAGCTAAAAAAAACGGATACAAGGGCCTCATCTCCCTTCCATTGAATACCAAGAGTGATACTTTTGGCCTGCTTACGCTGTATTCCGATGAAGTGCGCTCATTCCCGGATGATGAGGTGCGACTGCTGCAGGAGATGGCGGACGACCTGGCTTTTGGTATTACCAATCTGCGCGCTCAGGATGAGCACAGGAGAATACACACAGCAGTGTTGAAGGTGGCCACCGGGGTTTCGGCCGCCAGCGGCACGGAATTTTTTGAGCAACTGGCGCGCAATATGGTCGAAGCGCTGGAGGCTGATGTCGGCATTGTGGCGCAACTGGTGCCGGGCGAACCTGCAGTAGCCCGGACGATCGCCCTGATCGTCGATGGAAAGCCCACCGAGAGCCTGGACTACATGTTGACTGGCACACCTTGCGAGCATGTCGTTAGCGGGGAGGCCTATATATTCAAACAAGGCATACAGCAGCAATTTCCTGAAGATAAAATCCTGAAGGATTGGGGGGCCGCCGCTTATGTGGGCACCCCGCTCAGTAACTCCAGAGGCCAGATCATCGGGTTCATGTCTGTCTTGTTCCGCGAGCCCTTGAGAAGCGGTGACTTCATCAATTCCACCATGCAAATATTTGCTACCCGCGCAGCCGCTGAGCTGGAGCGTCGGGAAACCGATATGCGTGTACGCGACCAGGCATCCCTGCTCGATAAAGCCAAGGATGCGATTATTGTGCGCGATCTGGATAGTGTCATCCAGTTCTGGAACAAGGGGGCAGAGCGTCTATATGGTTGGACGGAGAAAGAAGCGATCGGCAAATCGACCATGCAGCTGTTGCATACTGATACAGCCGAATTTCAATCGGCCACCGAGAGTTTGCTAAAAAAGGGTGACTGGCTTGGCGAGATTGTACAAGTGCACAAAGACGGAACCCCTCTTGTCATTGAAGGCCACTGGACCCTGGTACGGGATGACGCCGGCCAGCCCCAGTCCATTCTTGCCATCAATACCGATATCAGCCAGCGCAAGGCCGTCGAAATTGAAATCCAGCACCTGGCTTTTTATGATCCGCTCACGGGCCTGCCAAACCGCTTGCTATTAATAGATCGCCTGCAGCATGCACTTGTTGCCAGCGCACGTAGCAAGAAAGCAGGCGCGCTGCTGTTTATCGATCTGGATAACTTCAAGACCCTGAACGATACGGTAGGGCATGATGTGGGGGACTTGCTGCTGAAAGAGGTCGCCGTGCGCCTTGTCAGCTGCGTTCGTGAGAGTGATACCGTTGCGCGGTTGGGGGGGGACGAATTCGTGGTGTTGCTGGAATATGTAGGCGAAGACCTGATGGAGGCTGCTGCCCATGCAAGGGCTGTCGGCGAGAAAGTCATCACCGCCTTTACGCAGTCTTTTGAGCTGCGCGGTTACCCCCATCACAGTACGCCAAGCATAGGCGTCACCTTGTTTAACGATCAATTGACCAACGTCGATGAACTGTTGAAACGGGCCGACCTCGCCATGTATCAGGCCAAGGCTTCCGGCCGTAACACCATGCGCTTCTTCGACCCTGAAATGCAGGCAGTCATCAATACGCGCGTCGAGCTCGAGGCTGATTTGCGCCAGGGGTTGCAACACTCTGAATTCGAGCTTCACTACCAGCCGCAGATAAATAGCGATGGACAGGTAACAGGTGCCGAGGCACTGGCACGCTGGCGGCATCCCCGGCGCGGGATGGTGCCTCCTGCGCAATTTATTCCCGTGGCTGAGGATACGGGTCTGATCCTGTTGCTGGGGCACTGGGTGCTGGAAACCGCCTGCCAGCAGCTGGTGTCCTGGGCCGCCTGCCCGGAGACTGCCAACCTTACCTTGGCGGTCAATGTAAGCATCCGACAATTCCGCCAGCCGGATTTTGTACCCCAGGTACTGGAGGTGCTGAAAAGCACCGGTGCTGATCCGGGGCGGCTCAAGCTTGAGCTTACCGAGAGCCTGCTGGTGGAAAATGTAGAAGATGTGATCGTCAAAATGACAGAGCTAAAGGAAAAGGGCGTCACGTTCTCCCTTGATGATTTTGGAACAGGCTACTCTTCACTTTCCTACCTTAAACTCCTGCCTCTGGACCAGTTGAAAATCGACCAGTCTTTTGTAAGGGATGTGTTCAGTGATACCAATGATGCCGCTATCGCTCGCACTATCATCGCACTCGGGCAAAGCCTGGGGCTGAAGGTCATTGCCGAAGGTGTGGAGACTGCAGAGCAGCGCGATTTCCTCAAAATCAATGGTTGTATGGCCTATCAGGGATTCCTGTTCAGCCCGCCATTGCCTATAGAGCAATTTGATGCTTTCCTGGCTGCCAGCCGTGCTTGATTTCCGGCAGCGGCCCTATTCCTTTTCACCAGTATATTCCTTGAGCGCGCCCTCCTTGAAGGCGCGTGACGCAGTCTGGTAGTAGGCAATCGCCTCCCTAGTCAATGCCGCATCGTTTTCGATGGGTTGCGCATCATAGCTGAGCGGATCTATGTGGAATGCTTCGACCTTGCTCTTTGGTGAAAGTACCACCAGTTTGTTGTCCTTGTAATAACCCAGCTGCTGATAGTTGCTGATGAAAGCGCGCTCCGGCTCTTTGTCTGCTTCAAATAACGACTGCCCGAAGAAGTGGTCATCGCCCTTGGCCCCAAGCAGGTCGAGCAATGTGGGCGGGATGTCGATCTGGCTTGCCATGCGGCTGTAGTGGCCGGGCGGCAGCATATCGGGCGCATAAAATATCAGCGGGATATGGTACTTGGCCACCGGCAGCTTTGTTTTGCCGGCCACTGAGGCGCAATGGTCGGCAACGATGACGAACAGGGTGTCCTTGAACCAGGGCTTGGCTTTTGCCTGATCGATAAAGCGGCCTATGGCGTAGTCCGTATATTTTACGGCCCCTTCACGCTGGCCTTGCGGCAGGTCGATGCGGCCTTCGGGGAAAGTGTAAGGGCGGTGGTTGCTGGTGGTCATGACCTGCGCGAAGAAGGGCTTGCCGGTTTTCGCCGTGGCATCCAGCGTGGTCAATGTGTTATCGAACAGGCTTTCATCCGCTATCCCCCAGATATTCTCTGAAGCGATAGTCTTCGCATCGAAATCTGTACGGTCTATCACGTGGTAATCGTTGCCGCGGAAATAGGCGTTCATGTTGTCGAAGTAGCCGTAACCGCCGTATATAAAGGAGGTCGAAAACCCCTGCGCTTCAAGGAATTCGCCTATGGTGGCGAGGTGCTCATTATTCGGCCTGTGCACGATGGCCTGGCCGGGGATCGGCGGGATGCCCAGCGAAAGCGCATCCAGCCCGCGTACGGTACGCGTGCCGGTAGCGAACAGACGGTCGAATTGCAGGCCTTGTGCGGCCAGCTTGTCCAGGTTGGGGGTGAGGATATCCTTGCTGCCGTATGCCCCCATGAATTCGGCAGAGAGGCTTTCCACGGAAATGAGCACGACGTTTTTCGGGCGGCGCGAGAATGTGCCCATTTCCTCCGGCTCGTGTATATCTTTTGCGTATATCTCTTCTTCCTCTTTGGCGCTGAGCGCTTCAGACAGGGGTACACGCGCTACGCCGAGTGAGGTCAATGTACTGTCGGCCTCGGCTTGCGGGATGGTCGCATAGAATTTGTCATAGTCCAGCTCATTACGACGCATGGCTCCGGCGAGGCTGAACAGGCCATTGCCGGACAGTTCGGTAGCGTAGGCGTTGCCGGCATTTTCCATCTGGTCGATGTTGGCCAGGTTGAAGCTCAATAGCGGCAGCGCCACAGCCAGTGCCAGCAGAACCAGCCGGTGACGTCCCGTATATGGCGTATCGCTGAACCGGATGTGGTGATGGGAGAACCAGACAATGCCCGATGCGATCAAGCCTATGCCTGTCAGCAGTAAAGGCACGGGGTAGGATTCCATGATATTGCCGACTACTTCATGGGTATAGATCAGGTAATCCACCGCAATGAAGTTGAAGCGGGTGGTGAATTCCTGCCAGAAAATGAATTCGGATACTACGCCGAACAGCAGGCTGGCAATGACTATCCATGCGGCGATCCAGCGGATGATATGGCCGGTGCGGCTGGTGCGCCAGCGATTGGGCAGGGCGGCCGAAAGGATGAGCCACGGCACGATGATGTAAGCCAGCGCCCATGCATCGAACCACAGGCCGATAGCGAAAGCCTTAGCCAGTTGAGCCGGCGGTATCTGCGCAGGACCGACATCTACCCACAGCACTAGGCGCAGGATTATCCAGAAAACTAGGGCGATGAGAACCAGAAAGACCGGGAAGGCGACAGGACGCCGCAGGTGAGTACTGTCAAGGAATAGTAGTTTCAAATATGACCTCTGCCGATAAATTCCTGCCAGGATAATTTGCCGTGACTGCAAGCGGAAACAGCGTCAATGCTATCGCGGCAACCTGTCGCCAAGCTTACTCTATCTTGCCTTAATGTATGCTTAAGGCGACAAAAAAGGAGCCGAAGCTCCTTTATGGTTTGCCGAAAATCCTACTTCACGCGGCTTCGATATTCACCGGTGCGGGTATCGATCTCGATCTTGTCGCCGGTGCTGCAGAACAGCGGTACCGGCAGCTCAAAACCGGAAGCAATCTTGGCAGGCTTCATGACCTTGCCTGAAGTGTCGCCCTTGACGGCTGGCTCAGTGTAGGTGATTTCACGTACGACCGAGTTGGGGATGTCCACCGAGATCGGTTTGCCGTCGTAAAAGCGCACATCACATTCCATGCCGGTTTCGAGGTAATTCAATGCATCTTCCATATTCTCGGCTTCAACCTCGAACTGGTTGTATTCGCTGTCCATGAATACATACATCGGATCGGCGAAATAAGAGTAGGTGACTTCCTTCTTTTCCAGCACCACGACGTCGAATTTGTCATCGGCGCGGTAAATGGATTCATTCGGTGCCTCAGTCAGCAGGTTCTTTAGCTTCATCTTCACCACCGCCGAGTTACGGCCGGATTTGTTGTATTCGGCTTTCAGTACTACCATCGGGTCGCTACCGACCATAATCACGTTGCCTACGCGTACTTCTTGAGCTGTTTTCATCAGTTGTCCTGCGCTTAATATTAAGTTTGATGCGGGTTAGAGGTTAATTCTGCAAAGGTCGCGAATTATACCCGATTATTTTGAAAAATTCTCGCAGAAAATCACCAGCTTAGCGGCCAGGTCGGGCTGTGCTGCCAGCCGTGACGATTGTTTTTGTGCGTGGTCGCGCAGTGCTTCCATGTGCGCCAGAAGCTGTTGCCAGCCGGTATCGTCAAAGACGCCGTTGCTCCAATCCAGGTGTAACTGCTGCAATACCTGGCGCGGATTCTCCGGCAGGCTGGCAGCATATATATTGAGGAACGCCTGCAGCTTGATCAGGTGCACATCCTCTTCCTGGCGGTAGGGCTGCCAGATCATGGGTTTTCCGGCCCACAGACCGCGTACCCAGCTATCTTCACCGCGCACAAAGTTGATATCGCACGCCCACAGCAAGTGGTCGTAATCATCCTGCGACAGGAAAGGCAGCACCTGCAACGTCAGGTTGCCCTTGCTGACGATATCGCCGACTACCAGCTGCCCGATGCCAAGCTGCTCACCGATTGCAATCATGGCGCTGCTGTCAGGCACAAGGAAAACAGTGGGTTGAGTGCCGCCAGCAGCGGCTTCCAGCAAGCCTTGCAGCGGTGCATGCGGATAACAGAATAAGGAGGCTTTTAATGATGGGCTGTTTGCGATGCTGGCCAGGCCCAGCTTGTTCCAGAATGCGGCCTGCGACGTGGTCGAGTTTAAAAAGCGGTCGCGCTTCTCAATGAGCTTCTGTTCCCGAAGCACCCCGCCGGTTTTCGCGTCGAACCCGGGGAAGAAGAAGTGTTTGGTCAACGGCAGTTGGGGATGCGGCGAGGCTAACAAATGAGAACCCGTAATCCAGGGTTCCGCCGACAGGTATTCCAGGTTGAGCCAGAGCGGCTTCGTTGCAGCCATGGCCGTCAGGTATGGCTCGGGCAGCTCGCAGGCAAAAGCTTCAATCACGACATCGCCTGCATCCGTATCGGTAAAAGCTTCCTGCCAGCGGCATATTTCGATGCCATCAACGGCTTGTTTTTCCTGAGTGAGATCGAGGCCGTCAATCAGGCATTTGGACGCTCCCAGGTCATCCACCCACAAGCGCACCTGCAAGCCATGTTCATGTGCGAGTTGCCTGGCCAGGCGCCAGCAAACACCGATGTCGCCGTAATTATCGACGACTCTACAGAAGATATCCCAACGTAACCTGCCTGTCATTTGCC
>CAZBSR010000040.1:0-11656 GCA_964494575.1 uncultured Methylophilaceae bacterium
GTCTTGGACGGCACCGATGCCGTCATGCTGTCGGCAGAAAGTGCAGTGGGGCATTATCCGCTGGAGACGGTTTCTGCCATGCACCGCATATGCCTGCAGGCGGAGCGGGAATACCGCAGCCAGGATTTTATCCAGAAAATTGACCATGAATTCCTGCGCACGGACGAGTCCATTGCCATGGCGGCCATCTATACTGCGCAACATCTGAAGGTGAAAGCGATCGCCGCTCTTACACAGTCGGGGACCGCCGCACAGTGGCTTTCACGCGCCGATACGCTCGCGCCTATTTATGCGCTGTCGCCGGAAAAAGTCGCGCGCCGCAAACTTACTTTGTACCGCGGCGTCTATCCGTATCCGATAGATCAGGCCGGCAAGAATCGTGACGATATCCTGCAGGAGATGGAAGATACGCTGTTGCGGAATGGCGCGGTGGAAAGGGGCGACCTCGTGCTGCTGACTTTCGGTGAGCCCATAGGTACGCCTGGCGGCACCAATACACTCAAGATCGTTAAGGTAGGCGAGCACAGGGGGCATTAGCTTAAGGCTGTTTTGCAAGAAGGACAGGAGGATGGTGTGGCACTAGTTTCATTACGTCAGGTACTCGATCATGCGGCTGAATTTGGTTACGGCCTGCCGGCGTTCAATGTGAATAACATGGAGCAGATCCATGCCGTCATGCAGGCGGCGGATGAAGTGAACAGCCCGGTGATCCTGCAAGGCTCTGCCGGCGCCCGCAAATATGCCGGCGAGATGTTCCTGCGCCACCTCATTTCTGCTGCGGTCGAATCTTACCCGCATATCCCCGTGGTCATGCACCAGGATCATGGCGCTTCACCTGCGGTCTGCATACAGGCCATGCGATCAGGCTTTTCCAGCGTGATGATGGATGGTTCACTGATGGAAGACGCCAAGACCCCCTCCAGCTATGCATACAATGTGGATGTGACGAGGAAAGTCGTATTCATGGCGCACGCCATCGGCGTCTCCGTAGAAGGCGAGCTGGGCGTGCTGGGCTCGCTTGAGACCGGCATGGCAGGTGAGGAGGATGGTTCAGGTGCAGAGGGCAAACTGGATCATGCACAGATGCTGACAGACCCGGAAGAGGCGGCTGACTTTGTAAAGCAGACCGGTGTCGATGCCCTGGCTATCGCTATCGGAACTTCGCACGGCGCCTACAAATTCACCCAGCCGCCTACGGGTGAAACGCTGGCGATCAGCCGTATCAAGGAGATACATGCGCGCATCCCCAATACCCACCTGGTCATGCATGGCTCTTCCTCGGTACCGCAGGAGTGGCTCAAGATCATCAATCAGTACGGCGGCGATATGGGCGAGACTTACGGGGTGCCGGTAGAAGAGATTGTCGAAGGTATCAAGTATGGCGTGCGCAAGGTCAATATAGATACCGATCTGCGCATGGCTTTCACCGGCTCGTTGCGCCTGTTCCTTGCTCAAAATAACAAGGACTTTGATCCGCGCAAATACTTGCTGGAGGCGACGAAGGCCATGCAGCATATATGCAAGGCGCGCTTTGAAGCTTTTGGTTCAGCGGGACAGGCCAGCAGGGTTGTTCCGGTGTCATGCGAACGCATGGCAGAACGCTACAAAAAAGGCGAGCTGACTGCTATCGTCAAATAGCTGGAACCCTAGTATCTGCGAGATATGCATCTGCAATACAGGCCGATTGCTTTGTTGCTCGCAGGGTATGAATATGATTATCACAGTGCATATAAATAAAAACATCGAATCATGATTGCCATTCTTGAAGCCAAGCGCGCCGGTTTGCTGGGCAAGGCCCATTGGGCCAATAACTTGCTGGCGGGTCTGGTTGTCGGGGTGGTCGCCTTGCCCTTGGCGATGGCATTCGCTATTGCTTCCGGAGCGAAGCCTGAGCAGGGGATCTATACCGCCATAGTCGCTGGAACCGCAATTTCGTTATTTGGCGGTAGCCGGGTACAGATTGGCGGGCCCACCGGGGCATTTATTGTCATCCTGTCCGGTATTACTGCGCAATATGGCATTGCCGGGCTACAGATGGCCACGCTGATGGCTGGGTTCATTCTTGTGGGGATGGGTTTTGCTCGGCTAGGGCTTGTCATCAAGTTTATTCCAGAGCCTGTCATCGTCGGTTTTACTTCCGGTATTGGTGTCATTATTTGGGTCAGCCAGTGGAAAGATTTCTTTGGACTAAGTCCCAATGGGCATGCCAAACATTTTGTCGAAAATCTGGGGCTGCTGGCAGAGGCTTTGCCACGATTTCATTTTGCCACGACAGCCTTGGCCATATTCAGCCTGCTGATCCTTGTCATTAGCCCGCGCATCCTGAAGCGTGTACCGTCTCCCTTGGTCGCCCTCGTGGTAGCGACCATCCTGCAAGCCACATTTCAATTCGAAGGCGTGGCTACCATAGGCAGTGCATTTGGCGGTATATCGCAGGCTTTACCAAGTTTTGAATTGCCATCGCTTACCTATTCTGATGCCGTGAACTTGATCGGTCCGGCATTTGCCATTGCCATGCTGGGAGCTATTGAGTCGTTGCTCTCCGCCGTTGTGGCTGATGGTATGGCCGGGACACGACACAACTCCAACCAGGAGCTGATAGGGCAGGGGGTTGCCAATATCGTTTCTCCCCTGTTTGGCGGATTTGCCGCTACCGGTGCTATTGCGCGCACTGCGACCAATATCCGTAATGGCGGTACCGGCCCGCTGGCCGGGTTGATACATGCGCTGACATTATTGCTGGTTATCCTGCTGGCAGCGCCGCTTGCTGCATATATCCCGCTATGCGTGCTTTCCGCCATCCTGTGGCTGGTCGCTTGGAACATGAGCGGCCTGCACCATTTCATCTACCTGATCAGATCATCTCCAAGGGCGGATATGGCGTTACTGCTGATTACTTTTGTGCTGACAGTGGTGACTGATTTGGTGGTTGCAGTGAATGCAGGCGTGGTACTGGCTTCATTGCTTTTCATGCAGCGTATGTCACAGGCTGTCGAGATAGAGGCGCATAGCGAGGCGAACGTTGCTTCTGAATTATCAGTGAATGGAAATTCTTCTTTAGCGAGAAATATGGCGGTTTACAGCATAGATGGCCCATTTTTCTTTGGGGCTGCCGAGAAACTGGAACAGACTTTGCGCAGTATTCAGCAACATGTGGAAACGGTTGTCATTCGTATGGGTCGAGTCCCGTTTATGGATGCCACCGGTTTACAGGCGATGCGAGAACTGGTGGTGGATTTTCAAAGACATGGAACGCGTGTGGTGTTATGCGAGGTCAAGCCCAATGTGCTTGCAAAGCTTCAGCGTTCAGGCCTGGTTGAAGTAATAGGTGACGCAAATATTATTGATAGTCTGGCTGATCTTCAGTGATGCTTACTCGATAATAATTAAGGGACAGACCACTAAAAAGGAAGAAACAAGGCCGTCGCCAGATTCTGCATGATGCGCGTGATTAGCCGCTGTGATTTCTCCGCTAGGCTGATGGCATACAGGTCAGTGCGGCCGATAATCTTGCCAAATTCCCTTTCAAAGCTCAGGTTGCGCTCCAGTTCATTGATCTCGTTCGTCAGCAGGAACAGGCGCCCATTTGCATCACGCGCGTTGGATAATTTCCATGCGGCAATTTCCACGTTGCGCGAGGCATTATAGATATTCTGCGGATCCATGTAGTCTTGTAGATAGAATTCTGTTTTGCCGCCATGCGCCTTGATGAGCATGGTCTGCAGCCCGACAATGAAAGGCAGGACGCGATCACCTTCATAGTTCGGATCGAAGCTCAGGAAGATTGCCTGGGTGTCCTGTGCGCCATGAATGGCTTCAAATTTCCAGCCATGATCGCCATCGAATACCCAATCCACCATTTCTTGCACGGTACCTGAAGTGCTTTTCTGTAGCTCGCGCGGATTGCGTTTATACATCTTGGTCATGAGTAAGCGCAGGCTTTCTGTATTCTCCCGCATCTCCACATCCGCCAGGCGGTCAAAGTCATTTTTACCCAGCTGGTTGAACGAGCTACGGTCAGATTGCTCCGGGATGGCTTTGCGGCTAATGGCGTGATCGGTGCTGGCGCAACCCGCCAGTATCAGAAAAGCCATAGTGATTAGCCCCCGATGGCTTGATTCTTTTAGTGCTTGCAGTGACATTGATGCATCCACCCCGTCGCCTGTCGTTGATTGTTATTGTTAATTCTAGCGTACTGAAATAATTTTACTTATATATCAAGCGCTCTTTCGCAAACACTACGCTAAAAATACTGCCCTTGCCTAGCTCGCTTTGTATCTCAAGCCGGGCCTGATGATGCGCCAGGGTATGCTTGACGATTGAAAGCCCGAGGCCGGTGCCGCCAGTTTCACGTGAACGGCTGCGATCCACGCGGTAGAAGCGTTCGGTGAGGCGCTCTATATGCTGCTGTTCAATACCAATGCCATTGTCCTGCACGCTGAAAACTGCTTCCTGCCCACTTCTCTTCCAGCTCAGGGTAATCTCGCCGTCTTTCGGCGTGTAGCGGATCGCATTGCTGACCAAGTTGCTGAATGCACTGTGTAGCTCTTCCATGGAACCGGTAAGGGCAAGGCCGGGCTCTATCTCCAATTTAATGTGGTGGTGGCCGTTGCTTAGGCTCTTTGCTTCAGTCATCACCATGTCAAGCAGGGTAGCAACGTCAATCTCAGTATCCTGAGGTGCGGTGACACGATTCTCCAGTTGGGAAAGCGCGAGAAGGTCTTCCACCAGATGCCGCATGCGGCCCGTCTGCTCAAGCATCATGACAAAATAATTGCGGCTGTTTTCCGGCACCGCGCCATCCATATCGGACAGTGTCTCGAGGAAGCCGCCAACAACGGTGAGTGGTGTGCGCAACTCGTGGGAGACATTGGCAATAAAGTCGCGCCGCATGGCCTCAAGCTTTTCCAGTTGGCTGACATCGCGGCAGATGAGCAACTTTTGATTGTCTCCAAAAAGCACTAGCTGGATTTCTAAAGTGATATCCGCATTGCGCCAGGATTTTATTTTGATGGGATTGGCGTAGTCATTGCGCTGGAGGTAATCGATGAATTCGTTGGCGCGTAACAGGTAATTGATGGGTTGGTTGGTGTCCTGCGGCAGTTCGAGTCCCAGCAGTTTCTCTGCAGGCGGATTGCACCATACGATCTGGTCGTTGTTTTTGAGTAGCACGACCCCGTCGGGCAAGGCGCTGGCCGCTTCACGAAACTGGGCAAGTGCAGCGGCTAATTGCGTCTGGCTGCGGCTATGTCGGCGTTGTTGGTGATAGAGGGCGACAAAAATATCTTCCCATACACCCCTACCATTGGGCAATGTGGACAATCTGGGTGTTTTAAGCCATCCATGCAATTGATGCAGCCAGTAAAGGTGCGCCGCGAGATATATGACCGCGCCCAGGCTGAAAATAATGAGGGCTGTAATGGCGCCGGCGAGGGCCCATAGGATGAGGCAGGTAATAGTTAGCGTGAGGCCAACCCAGAAGGCATTCCAGCGTATATCTTGCACTTTAGTTTTTCAAAATCCAGGTGCGCACATTATGAGCTAGTGTGCAGAGAAGCGGTAGCCAACGCCCCTTACGGTCTGGATTAATTCTTCATGGCCGCTATCGGCCAGTGCGCGGCGCAGACGGCGTATATGTACATCCACGGTGCGATCTTCCACGAATACGCGATCGCCCCATACCCGGTCCAGTACCTGAGTGCGTGAATGCACACGTTCGGGGTTGGACATGAGGTAATGCAACAGGCGGAATTCGGTAGGGCCCAGATCCAGGGTGGCCCCGTTGCCGGAAACGCGGTGTGTCATTGGATCCAGCCGCAAGCCGCTGACTTCGATTGGGTCATCCGTCATTTGCGGCGCGCGGCGGCGTAATACCGCCTTGATGCGCGCATTCAGCTCGCGCGGGCTGAAAGGCTTGGTGACATAATCGTCGGCACCGACTTCCAGGCCGCGCACCTTGTCGATTTCTTCGCTTCGCGCAGTCAGCATGATAATCGGGATGGCCTTGGTCAGCTCGTCGGACTTGAGCTTGCGGGCGAAATCAATGCCACTCATCCCGGGCAGCATCCAGTCCAGGATAATCAAATCCGGCAGTGCTTCACGCATGAACATTTGGGCCTGCTCCACGCTGAGTGCACGCATGGCGTTGTGGCCTGCCTGGGTAAGATTCAGTGCAAGTAATTCCTGTATGGCTGGTTCGTCTTCTACAACTAATATATTGGCTGGCATAGTGTGCTCCTCTAAGTCAATTAACGATCTCTTCGATGCACTATATGACGCTAATATGACAGATTAATGACAACGATGAAACTAGCGCCATCATGGGTTGAAGATGGTTTGCAAAGATTGCCATTTTCTGCATTTTGTATAACTATTTGGATAAGTAATTTAAATGGCGTATTCACAGTAAATCATCGTTCGCTCAATCTGGCATTGGAAAAATAAAAAAAGGGGATGGCACATGTTGGGGTTTTTAGCCAAAGAAAGAACTGTCGCAAATAGTTCCTATAACAGGTGGCTGGTGCCTCCTGCCGCATTGTGTATACATCTGTGCATAGGGATGGCATACGGTTTTTCGGTGTTCTGGCTACCCCTTACCAAAGCCATCGGTATTAGCAGCTCTATAGTGTGCCCGGCGGAGATGAGCTGGATCGACATGCTGTTTACCACTACTTGCGATTGGGATAAGCCCATGCTGGGCTGGATATATACGCTGTTCTTCGTTTTTCTTGGCTCCAGTGCGGCGCTCTGGGGCGGATGGCTGGAACATGCCGGCCCCAGAAAAGCCGGTGTAGTGGCTGCGTTATGCTGGTGCGGTGGGCTGGTGTTGTCGGCAATCGGCGTCTACACCCATCAATTGTGGCTAATGTGGCTGGGCTCCGGTGTGATAGGTGGTATCGGACTAGGTCTCGGTTATATATCCCCTGTCTCTACGCTCATCAAGTGGTTTCCCGACAGGCGCGGCATGGCTACCGGTATGGCAATCATGGGCTTCGGTGGCGGCGCAATGGTGGGATCGCCTCTTGCTGATGGGCTCATTCGTCATTTTGCTACCCCTACTTCAGTTGGGGTTTGGGAAACGTTCCTCGTGCTGGGAGCGGTTTACTTTGTTTTCATGATGATAGGCGCGTTCTCTTATCGTGTACCGCCAAGTGGCTGGAAGCCTGCTGGCTGGAAGCCCACAGTCGGCGCCAAGGTCAATACCATGATCACTGCCGGGCATGTCCATGTGAAGAACGCCTGGAAAACCCCGCAATTCTGGCTGCTGTGGGGCGCGCTATGTCTGAATACCTCGGCAGGGATAGGCGTAATCGGCATGTCTTCACCGATGCTGCAGGAGATTTTCGGCGGTCGCCTCATCGGGCTCGATCTCAAGTTCGGCGAGCTTAGCAGTGAGCAACTGATGCAGATTGCAGCGATTGCCGCAGGTTTTACCGGGCTATTGAGCCTGTTCAATATTGCAGGCCGTTTTATGTGGGCCACGTTTTCCGACTATATCGGCCGCAAGGCAACCTACTTTACTTTCTTTACCTTGGGTTTCATTTTGTATGCAACTGCGCCATGGGCGGGGCACAACGGTCATATGGCGGTTTTCGTCGGGCTGTTCTGTGTTGTGCTTACCATGTATGGTGGCGGATTCTCTACTATCCCGGCTTATCTTGCAGATGTTTTCGGCACGCAAATGGTAGGCGCCATTCATGGCCGGCTTCTGACGGCCTGGTCGGTTGCCGGCGTGCTGGGGCCTGTGCTGGTGAATTACATCAATGAATATCAGATCCATCATGGCGTCCCGAAGAGTGCTGCCTATGATACGACCATGTATATATTGGCTGGATTACTCTTGGGCGGGCTTGTGTGTAACTTCCTGGTACGTCCCGTTGCGGCAAAATGGCTGATGAGTGCAGCCGAATTGGAGATCGAGCGTAAGCTGGCGCATGATTCGGCTGCCAAGGATGACATAGGGGGCGATGCTACAATGACCGGGCGCGGTAGCCATCGCGGACTGGTGTTGGGTGCGTGGCTGTTGGTCAGCATCCCGTTGGTGTATGGAATATGGAATACAGTGATTAATGCTATGGTGCTTTTCGGCTAGGAACTATTCTAGGCCCTGAAAGGCATGTCATGGTGTGCATGGCTCTTGCGGGAGCCATGCCACGTCCAGGTTGAAAGTTTGAGTCAAGAATTATTACCTTTGAGTATTCTGCATGTTTAGCTTTTTCGAGAAGATGGTTTACCCCTACCCGGATGTCGAGGGCAGCGTACCTCCTGTGGGTTTTCGGGCTTTTGTCTGGGAGGCGACACGAGGGGTAAGGCGGCACCTCGTCGCCATGACCTTGTTAACCGCCGCCATAGGCGCTTTCGAGGCATTGCTGTTTGCCATGCTCGGTAAAATTGTGGACTGGCTGAACCATACATCGCCTAGCTTGCTTTGGGCGCAGGAGCGATATACGCTTCTGTTCTTTGCCGGTGTGCTGGCATTAAGCCCCTTGCTGGTCGGATTGCAGAACCTCTTCAAACATCAGGTTCTGGCCGGCAATTTCCCGATGCGGCTACGCTGGAATTTTCATCGACTCATGCTCAACCAGAGCATGAACTTCTACCAGGACGAGTTTGCTGGCCGCATCGCCGCCAAGGTCATGCAGACATCACTTGCGTTGCGCGATGTGTGTTTTATCCTGGGAGATATCCTAGTGTATGTGGCTATCTATTTTTTCACGATAGTTGCAGTCGTCAGTCATTTTAATACCTGGATGCTGGTTCCCTTTCTTGGCTGGTTCGTCCTGTATGTTTTTGCATTATGGTATTTCGTTCCGCGCCTGAGCCGGGTTTCCCAGACGCAGGCGGACGCACGCTCACTCATGACGGGGCGCATCAGTGATGCCTATACTAATATAGCCACCGTCAAACTTTTCTCCCACGCTGGGCGCGAGGCCGGATATGCGCGGGCCGCGATGCAAGACTTTCTTTATACCGTCCACGGCCAGATGCGCCTGGTAACCGGCTTTGAAATCGTCAACCAGGCGATGGGCGCCATTCTGATTATAGGTTCGGTCGGTGTGGCCTTATGGCTGTGGACCACCGGGCAACTGGGTGTAGGTGCTGTCGCTGCGGTTACCGCCATGGCTATGCGACTGAATGGCATGTCGCACTGGATCATGTGGGAGATGGCTTCGCTGTTTGAACAGGTGGGTACGGTCAGGGACGGCATCAACACGCTATCCCGCAAGCATGTGGTGACGGATTCTCCTGATGCGGAACCGCTACGGATAGAGAATGCAGGCATACGCTTTGAAGCCGTAAGTTTTGCCTATGGCGGAAGCACGCCGGTGATTGATGGTCTTACGCTGGATATCCGCCCCGGAGAGAAAATTGGCCTGGTCGGACGCTCGGGAGCAGGCAAATCCACTATCGTTAATCTGCTACTGAGATTTTATGACGTAGAGCAGGGGCGCATACTGATTGATGGGCAGGATATAAGACACATAACTCAGAATAGCCTGCGCGCCAATATTGGAATGGTGACGCAGGATACGTCGTTGCTGCATCGCTCCGTACGGGAAAATATCCTGTATGGCCGCCCAGACGCAACTGATGAAGATATGATCGCCGCCGCGAAGCGGGCTGAGGCCCATCATTTCATACAGGCACTCACCGACCCCAAGGGGCGTAGCGGCTATGACGCACATGTGGGCGAGCGCGGAGTGAAGCTATCGGGTGGTCAGCGTCAGCGTATTGCCATTACTAGGGTGATGCTGAAAGATGCGCCCATTCTGTTGCTGGATGAAGCGACCAGTGCGCTGGATTCGGAAGTGGAAGCGGCAATACAGTCCAGCCTGTATCAGTTGATGCAGGGCAAGACGGTGGTGGCGATAGCGCACCGTCTATCGACGATTGCCGCCATGGATCGCCTGATCGTGCTGGATGAAGGCCGTATTGTGGAAGATGGGAGCCATCAAAGCCTGTTGGCGCTGGGAGGGCTTTATGCGCGCCTATGGGCCCACCAGAGTGGCGGGTTCCTGGGAGAGGATGTGTGACCTGGCAGGTTGGCATGCCAACCTGCCTAAGCTACACTATAAAAATAAAATGGAATTAGGTTAAGGGGACGATATGGGGCTGGCGATTTATTATGTATTTGCAATAGGCGTGCTTATGTTGCATTTTACCGGGCACCTGAAACGCTGGGGCCTGGAATGGCTGGTGCTGGTGGCGGCAGTCACGGTGTTCCCCGCAGTTATTTACCTCTAACTTCTTTGGGCCTATGTGGCCTCAAGCAACCCCAAGCCGCCAAAGCGAAGTGATTTCGGCGGCCCTAGCGGCATGCAATGGGTCTGTCTTATCCGATACCTTCGGGTGATCTGGCCGGATGTCTATCTTCTCAAGTATCTTTAAACCTGCTTCATCCACTATAGCTAGCAACTCTGCCCGCGCTCTTAATCCAAGATGCTCTGCCAGATCAGACAGCAGCAGCCAGCCTTCGCCCTCTGGCTCCAGGTGCTTGCCCAAGCCATTGAGGAGCCCTTTCAGCATGCGGCTTTCCGGGTCATAGATCGCATGCTCCAGCGATGAGCTGGGGCGCGCTGGAATCCAGGGCGGGTTGCAGACGATAAGCGCGGCTTTGCCCTCAGGAAAAAGGTCGGTCTCGACGACCTCTACCTGTTTACCTAGCCGGAGCCGAGCGATATTGTCGTTAGCGCAGCTTAAGGCGCGCTTGTCCGTGTCCGTCGCTATGATTCTCTTGACGCCGCGTTTGGCCAGCACTGCTGCCAGTACACCGGTGCCTGTACCAATGTCGAAGGCGAGTTCGAGTGACGGCAGGGGAGTTTGGGCCACCAGATTGATGTATTCACCGCGAACTGGCGAAAACACGCCGTAATGTGGGTGAATGCGGTTGCCGAGCGCGGGAATCTCTACACCTTTCTTGCGCCATTCATGGGCTCCGATCAAGCCCAGCAACTCCCGTAAAGAAACGACTGACGCCTCTATTGCGGGGCCGTAGGCTTCCAAACATGCCTGCTTCACGTCGGGAGCACGTCGCAGTGGAACTGCATAGACATTATCCAGCGGGATGAGCAGCATGCCCAGGATACGTGCACGTTGCGATTGTGCCTGACGAAATAAATGAAAGGCCGCAGAGATGGATGTATCTGCTTTTGGCGGTTTTCTTTGAGCGCGGCGCGGTTTGCGATCCAGCCTTCTGGATAGCGCTTGCAATAATTGACGCGCATTCTGGAAATCCCCTCGCCAAAGTAGAGCCGTACCTTGGCTGGCATAGCGATAGGCGTCATCCGCAGTCATGTTGTCATTGGCGACTACGATGCGCGAAGGCGCAGGCGTGCCGTTTTCGGAGCGCCAATGTGCCGTTTTCGGAGTGCCGGATTCAGTCCAGTGGATGGTTGGGTTCTCAGGCAGGGGTGTTTGCATTTAATAGGGACAGACCACCTTAATAAGGGTGAGTATTAATAAGGGCACATTATCCCATGCTTGGAGCTAACACCCGATGAAAGATTGGAATTTTCTATTGCGAAAACATGAAGGGATGCATCCCTGTTAAAATTCGCTAAAGGAAATTAACGAGGAGTTATTGTGCGGGAACTGGAAGTGAATCTGGATGGCAAGGGCCTGCGTATCGGCGTAGTGCTATCGCGCTTTAACAGCG
>CAZBSR010000041.1:0-11613 GCA_964494575.1 uncultured Methylophilaceae bacterium
GCGACCGCTATGTGCTGGAGCTGCTCAATGAGCGCGACTGGCAACTGGGAGGTGAGAACTCCGGCCATATCCTGTGCCTGGATAAACACAGCAGCGGCGACGGCATCATTGCTGCGTTACAGGTGCTGCATGCCGTGATAGCGGAAGGTAAAACTTTGGCTGCGCTGGGTGCCGAGCTGATCCTGTATCCGCAGGTGCTGATCAACGTCAAGACTAAGAAGCGCCTTGATCTGGATAACAATGTAGCACTGCAAACAGTAGTCAAGGCGGCCGAGACCACGCTGAATGGCAGCGGGCGTGTGTTATTGCGTGCCTCCGGTACCGAGCCGAAGATTCGCGTGATGGTGGAGGGTCAGGACAGCCAGCAGGTGCAAAGCCTGGCAGAGGATATTGCGGATGTTGTCAGGAAAGTTGCCGCCTAGCAGTTTCTGACTTTTACCTAGTGATTTGAGCCTAGCGCTTTGATACCTGCTGCAGCAATGAGGCCATCCTGTTGGGAGGTGCCGCCACTTACACCGATTGCGCCGATGATTCTGCCATCGGCAATAATGGGTATGCCGCCTTCAACCGGAACGGCTCCGGGCAATCCCAGCATAGAATTCCTCCCACTATTTACCGCATCTTCCAGCGCTTTGGTCGGCCGTTTGAAGTTGTTGGCGGAACGCGCCTTTGCTTGGGCGACTTCCACGCTGGCAACTTGCGTATCGTCCAGTTTTTCAAAATAAACGAGGTGCCCGCTGGTATCCACAATGGCAATCGCCATTGTGAAATTGTTTTTTCGCGCTTCCTGCGCAGCACTTGCCGCCACTTTTTTTGCTGTTTCCAGGTTGATGGCGGTGCCGTAAGCGACACCCTGGGCAATGGCGATACTCGGCAGGCCAAGCAGTATGGCGAGCAGAAGCAGGTTACGCAGGAGCAGTAGGGTGCGCTGTGTGATGCCGGCACGGTTGGGCATGATGATTTCCTTTCAATGGTGCTTGTCTCTAAAGCTTGTATCTAATGCTTACCAAGATTTAGCCCGGCGATTTTTTAATGACACTCTCGTACTCAGGGAAGTAGCGTGCGATCACCGAGAGGTCAAAACTGCGCAGGATGCTGGTATTCGATTCACGCTCCAGCAGGAATTCGAATGAACGGCTTACTAATTGGCTGATTGGTATCCGGCCTCCAGTGAGCTTGTCAGCATACTGCGCCTGCACGGTGACGATATGGGTGGTTGAACTCCTGTCACCCACCGTCACTTCGAAGGTCAGGTCATCAAGCTGTTTCACGTTGATGGTCGGCAATTTCCTCTCCTTCACTTGCATGCCCATGAGGGTCTAAGGGCGCGCTGTCGGCAATCCCGACCGTATCGCACTCGTCGACCAGCAGCATATACAAGCGTACGCCTATCCATGTGCAAAGCAGCGTACGAAAAGCTAGGGCAGTCCAGGTTTCACCGGCCAATTGCTGGAATAGCGGGTAGAAGAATATGTCGGTGAGCTGCCAGATGGCGATGGCCCAGATGAGGGGGCCAAAAATCCGGCCGGACAACTGGGCGGAGCAAAAACGGCAAACAAACCGGGGGCGCACCGCTAGCGGTTTGATCGAAACCCCGCACTTTGGGCATGTGGCTGACATTGGATCCTAGCAAAAACCGTATGGGCGCACCCGCCCATACAATGATAAAAACGTTTTGGTTGGCATGAAGCTTTCTTCTTATGTTTTGCTTAAACAAGCCTTGCCCCTATAGTAGTTCCATTAAAAACGGGAAGCAAACATTCTCTTTCTGTAAATTTGTCATTTTTTCTTCATATTCGCGTGCAATCCTGCATGCATGGAAAACCTTTTATTTTTTAAGCCGGAGAAAGCGCAAGCAGATCGATTCAATACCAGAGGTGCTCATGCTGCATAAAGTCAGCATGTGTATGCACTGGATGAACGAAATGGACAGTTCACTGTGCATCCGGGTCAACCGTACCAGCCACAATCGCTGGGTGCGCCTGTGGTTCCGCCTGATCAGCCGTCTCGGTGACGGCATGTTCTGGTATGCGGTCATGCTGGGGATATTCATCAGCCAGGGTCAGTCCGGGGTTGCTCCCATCCTGCATATGGGGCTGGCGGGGCTGGCCGGCACGTTGCTGTATAAGTGGCTCAAAGGCAAGGCATCACGGCCGCGGCCTTATGAGATGCACCAGGATATCTGGCTGACCGGCACGCCGCTTGATCGCTTCAGTTTCCCCTCCGGCCACACACTGCACGCGGTGGCATTCTGTTCGGTAGCGCTGGTCTATTATCCGGCGCTGGCCTGGCTACTGGTGCCTTTCACCGTGATGGTGGGCATGTCGCGCGTGATACTGGGGCTGCATTACCCCAGCGATGTGCTGGCGGGTGCCGTGATAGGCGGCCTGATAGCCGCGCTATCCTTGATGTTCTGGCCTTGATGCCCTAGCCTTTAGCCACGCCCGGGATATCTATTACGGCTCGAAACTGCGGGCGAAATATTCGACTGGTCGCGGATGCTGTAGTCTCAGGTGATTCAGGCACTCATGCCGCTTATCCTGCATCTGCTCTTTGCTCAAGTGGTTCAGCTCCGGCTCCATCGATGGCGTGCCGCCTTCCAGCATCATGCCGATATTCGCTATCGCCGACTGGGTTTTGGCGATGTAATAGATAAAGTGATTGTGCACGCGGCTGTCGAACACCCGCATGGCACGGTATATCAGCCTGGGGATATGGGCGGAACGCAGCATGCCATCCCAGAATGAGAGGCGCTGCAAGGCAATACTGGCGCGGATCTCAGAGCATCTGAAACGCGGTGCGATAAATCGGATCAATATGTCTTGATGTGTACGCAGCAGGCGCCGCGGTGAAGTTTCCAGCAAAGGCGCCAGATGCGCGTCCATGGCCCATTCCACAGCGATATGCGTGATGATGGTGTTTTTCAGCCACATCGCTTCGTGCGCCGGCACAAAATGATTATG
This sequence comes from uncultured Methylophilaceae bacterium, assembly GCA_964494575.1. Lineage (GTDB taxonomy): Bacteria > Pseudomonadota > Gammaproteobacteria > Burkholderiales > Methylophilaceae > JBCKUK01. The sequence goes on from CAZBSR010000041.1 coordinate 2,964, forward strand.
CGCAATTACATCGACATACAGGTGGCTGGCATAGCCAATCGCAATCGCGGTTTCTTCGTCGCTATCGGCAGTCAGCAGCAAATGCCGGGAGTTCTCCCAGTGATGCGTGTGACGGAAGACTGGCGACACGATTGCTAGATCCGGCAGGCACGCGCCCGCCATCACCAGTTCGGGGAAGCGCCTGATGGCGCGCTGCAGGCGCGGATCCAGCAGCGGCATCGCCCACAGCAGGGATTGTGCAAAATAGAGATGGGTAACAAGGCCCCAGGCATGGGCATCGGCTGAAAAAACCATCACCGGGGCCAGCCAGCAGAATAGGTGCAGTTTCGATTTGCGGGGGATACGCCCGGAATTTGCTGTCGCCATGCCGCACAATGTGCGCCGATTGCGCGAAACACTTATGACAGAATTGTGATTTTATTGTGACAGGCCGCGCGAAATAAGCGAGTTTGCTATACTTCTGGCTGATTAATTTAGTGGCTGATTATTTTGGATGTCGGTGCTGCAATCAGCACTGCTTTATCATGCCAATTACAAGGCTTAACAAGACTGGATTCGAAAAATGACGGAAAGCCCCTTCAAAGGCAAAACCGGTTTACGCCGCCTGATCAATGCGTTTGGCTACTCGAAAGATGGCTTCATAGCGGCCTACCAGCACGAAGATGCTTTCCGTATGGAAGTGCTGATGGCTATCCTGCTTATTCCGCTTGCTGTTTATCTTGGCGGGGATGCTATCGGGCGTGCCATGATGATCGCCAGTGTTATCCTGGTAGTGATCGTGGAGCTGGTGAATTCAGCGATCGAAGCCACGGTGGATCATACCTCGCTGGAAAAGCATATGCTGGCCAAGCGCGCCAAGGATATCGGCAGCGCCGCTGTGCTGCTCAGCCTGATTAATCTGGCCGTGGTGTGGGGCCTTCTTATTTTCGGGTAACCGCCAAGTCATGCAGTATCAATACTCGATATTGCATTTTTGTTGCATTCATAAATTCGTCATATTCACGCGTTAGCATTCTCAAAAGGCTGCGGATTCAGCGGCCAACCTTTGAAAAAGGAAGCGCGTGAAAATCCTGTTTATCTCTGATGTTTATTTCCCTCGCGTCAATGGAGTGTCTACTTCGATACGCACCTTCGTCGGCGAGTTGCAAAGCCTGGGGCATCAGGTACACCTGATCGCACCCGACTACGGAATCGCCACCGAAGACGAAGCCTGGATAAAGCGCATCCCGGCGCGCAGCATTTATTTCGACCCTGAAGACAAACTGATGAAGTACGGCGTTGCGCTGGAAAGCTTGATGCAGCTGCGCGCGGAGGAGTACGACCTCATCCATATCCATACACCGTTTGTAGCGCATTATCTCGGCCTCAAGCTGGCGCACCTGCTTGATGTACCACGCGTGGAAACCTACCACACCTTCTTCGAGGATTACCTGCACCACTACCTGCCATGGATGCCAAAACCACTGGCACGCAGCTTTGCGCGCATGGTTTCGCGGCGCCAATGCAATGCGGTGGATGCGATTGTGGCGCCGTCCCAGCCCATGCTAGACGTGCTGCGGCAATACGGCGTAGGCGTCGAGGCGGAGGTGATTCCCACCGGTTTGCAGGCGCATAGTTTCAAGCGCGCCGATGGGGCATCCTTTCGCGCGCGATTCGGCATCGGCCTGGAACGCCCGGTAATACTATATGTGGGACGTGTGGCATTCGAGAAGAATATAGATTTCCTGCTACGCATGACCAATGAACTGCGCAAGAAACAGCCGGATATTCTGCTGGTAGTGGCGGGGGAAGGGCCGGCCGAAGCCAGCCTGCACAAATTAAGCGAAGAGTTAAACCTGCAGGACAATATCCACTTCATCGGCTACCTTGACCGGCATAAGGAACTCAATGCCTGTTACAAGGCGGCTGATGTGTTCGTGTTCTCATCCAAATCCGAAACCCAAGGCTTGGTATTGCTGGAAGCCATGGCGCAGGCCGTGCCCGTAGTTGCGATCGCCGAGCTTGGCACCAAGTCCATCCTGATCGAAGGTGAAGGCGCATTGATTGCACCTGAAAACGAAGCCGTATTTGCCGAAAGGGTGCTCAGCCTGCTCAGTGACAAGAGCAAGCTGGCTGCGCTGGGGAAATCAGCCAAAAATTATGCAACGAAACACTGGACATCAGCCAAGCAGGCCGAGCGCATGTTGCAGTTCTATCAAAAAATCATCACCAGCCATAACCGACATTGAACATCAGCGTACTGTCGCCTTTCTTCTGTCCTGTGGAAGGATCGCTGTTCCAGTTGTAATTGTATTGCGTGGATGCGTTCATGTTGAATACCAGTGGGAATCGCAGCCCGGTCTTGGAGAAGAACAGGACGTGGCTGGTATCCTCGAAGCCCACCAGGGTCTCGCTCTCATGAAACAGTCGAACCTTTCCGCTGAAGAGTAGCTGGTCGTATTTGACGGCCCAGCGTATGCCCGGATAGCTTTCATCTTCGTTGGAGTAGTGGTCTTCCTGGATGTAATTCAGGCCGCCTTCCAGCGACAGGTTCAGGTTGGGCGTCTCGAATATCTGGTAACCACTACCGGCACCGACCATGGAGCGCAGGCGCAAGTCCCGGAAGCGATCGTTCTCAAACGATGTATTGATATAGCCGTACCACTGCTCGGTCAGGAAGCGGTCATACTTGCCGTAAACGCGACTGTTGAACTGGGTATTCCTTCCCCAGTCCTCGGCGCGGTTGAATACGCCGCCGACCGTGTAACGATTCCTCAGGGTACGGGCGATGGTTTCGCCATCGAATCTCAGCGTCGTGTTCTCGGTATTTCCCTCGGACAGCGACCCGCCGGCATTGATGTTGCCGGTCCAGCGCACACCTTCGCCGGTCAGGTCCGGCGTAGGGTTGATGTAGCGTACTTCCCGCATATCAAAATCTTTTTCGTTGGGGGCGTGGTCTTTCTCGGGGTTCTCCTCGCTATCTTCCTCCAGGCTCTCCCTGGCCAGCTCGATATGGGCCGCACCGGGCTCGGATTCCTGTACCGGCCCGTGCAGATTGGAGCCGTCTGAAAGCACGATATGGATGGGTTTTTCCGTACTCAGGCTGGAGACTTCCGACCACTGGATGCTGATCTCGCCGGCGTATGAAGTCCTGAAAACGATCACCGTCGTTTCCTTCTTGACGACCTTGCCGGTTATGACATCGCCATTTTTCAGCCTGATCTCGTCGGCAATGGCAGACTGTGATAATGCGCAACCTGCGAGGATAAGCATGAATATTTTTATATGCTTATGCAGCATGAACGTACTCCCTGAAATGACCCCGATAAATACGAAAAAGATGGCCGGAGGCTTGATAGTCAGCCTCTCTTGATTGTGAATGCTGGTTTTGAAGCCCCGGCAGGAATGCCGGGGCATGTATTAAGGGACAGCGCCGAAAATCAAAAATTCCCGGATAGTTGTAAAGGCAGGCCTGCTACTACATTAACCGAACTTGCCGGTAATGTAATCCTCAGTCTCCTTACGCGATGGGCGCGTAAAGATGATGTTGGTGTCGTCATGCTCGATCAGTTCGCCCAGGTACATGTACGCGGTGGAGTCTGATACCCGCGCAGCCTGCTGCATGTTATGCGTAACAATGACGATGGTATATTCCGATTTCAGCTCGCTGATCAGTTCTTCGATATGTGCGGTCGAGATAGGATCCAGTGCAGAGCATGGCTCATCAAGCAGCAATACGTCAGGCCTCACGGCAATGCAGCGTGCGATGCATAATCGCTGTTGCTGGCCGCCGGACAGGCTGGCACCATTTTGCGATAGCTTGTCTTTCACCTCATTCCATAAGGCCGCTTTTTTCAAGGCCCATTCCACGCGCTCATCAAGCTCGTACTTGGCCAGGCTGTCATAAAGCTTGATACCAAAGGCGATGTTGTCATAGATCGACATCGGGAAAGGGGTCGGCTTCTGGAACACCATACCGATTTTTGCCCGCAGCAGGTTAAGGTCCTGGTCGGAGCTGAAGACGCTCTTGCCGTCCAGCTCAATATCACCCTCGGCGCGCAGCTTGGGGTATAGCTCATACATGCGGTTAAGCGTGCGCAGCAGCGTGGATTTTCCGCAACCGGATGGGCCGATGAATGCCGTTACCTTACCGGGGAGGATGTCCAGATTGATGTTTTTTAAGGCCTGAAATTTACCATAGTAAAAGTTAAGATTTTTAATGGCGATTTTCGGGACGATTGCTTCTACATTCATAATATTTCCTGTGCTCACTTGAGGTTAGGCTTGAGTTCTAGCTTGAGGATTGGCCGGGACGGAAAACAGTACGGGCCAGGATATTGAGCCCCAGCACAAACAGGGTAATAAGCAGCGCGCCTGCCCAGGCGAGGTTTTGCCAGTCCTCGTAAGGGCTCATGGCGAACTGGAAGATGACGACCGCCAGGCTGGACATCGGGCCATCCAGGTTCGAGCTCCAGAACTGGTTATTCAATGCGGTGAACAGCAGCGGTGCAGTTTCGCCGCTGATACGCGCCACGGCAAGCAGCAGGCCGGTCAACATGCCCGCCCTGGCGGCGCGGTAGACGATCATCATTACGATCTTCCATTGCGGTGCGCCAAGCGCAGCTGCGGCTTCACGCAGGCTGTTCGGCACCAGGTGCATCATGTTTTCCGTGGTGCGTATCACGACCGGCATCACTATCAGCGAAAGTGCCAATGCGCCCGCCCAGCCGGAGAAATGCCCCACGCGATGTACGGCGATCTCGTAGATAAACAGCCCGATGACAATGGATGGCGCAGACAGCAGGATGTCGTTAATGAAGCGTGTAGTGGGTGCCAGCCAGCCGGTGCGGCCGAATTCGGCGAGGTAAGTCGCGGCCAGGATACCGACCGGCGTACCGATCAAAGTCGCAACCCCCACCATATACAAGCTGCCGACGATGGCATTAAGCAACCCCCCGGCATTGCCCGGCGGCGGGGTCATCTTGGTGAACACGTCGAGGTTGAGGTAACTGAATCCATGACTGAACAGCGTCCACAGTATCCACAACAAAAATGTCAGCGCAAATGTCACTGTCAGGATGGAAATGCCAAGCACGGCCGCATTGGTCACGCGACGGCGAAGGTAGCGCTGGCGGTTGAAATTGATCATGACTGTTTACCTTCGCGAGCGGATAACTTGATAAGTAATAGTTTCGCCAATGCCAGCACAATGAAGGTAATGACGAATAAGGTTAAACCTAATGTAATGAGCGAGGAGGAATAGATATCGCCTACTGCTTCAGTGAACTCATTGGCCAGTGCCGAGGAAATGGTGTTACCCGGCATCAGTAGCGAAGCTGAAAGTTCGTGTGCATTGCCAATGACAAAAGTGACTGCCATGGTTTCTCCCAGCGCCCGGCCCAGACCGAGCATGATGCCGCCAACTACGCCTATCTTTGTATACGGCAATACCACATGCCTTACAACCTCCCAGGTGGTTGCCCCAAGGCCATAAGCAGACTCCTTGAGCATGGGCGGGACGATCTCGAACACATCGCGCATGACCGACGAAGTAAATGGAATCACCATGATGGCAAGAATAAAGCCGGCAGTGAGCATGCCGATGCCCATGGGCGGACCCTGGAACAGGGCGCCTAGCAGCGGCAGGCTGCCGAGGTGGTCGTTCATCCAGGGCTGTATATGGTCGGCCGCGAATGGTGCGAATACGAATAAGCCCCACATGCCGTAGATAATGCTGGGGATACCTGCCAGTAGCTCAATGGCAACGCCAATCGGGCGTTTCAGCCATACCGGGGAGAGCTCGGTGATGAATACTGCGATGCCAAAACTCACCGGAATACCTATGAGCATGGCGATTAGGGCGGTAACGATCGTGCCGTATATCGGAACCAGTCCGCCGAATTGAACGGTGACCGGATTCCAGGCATCGCTAACGAAAAACCCCGGGCCGAACTGCTGGAGTGCCGGCCAGCTTGCGACCAGCAGCGTTGCGATAATGGCAAGCATGATGCCGAAAACCAGAAAGGCAAAGAACTGGGTGGTATTACGGAATATCTTGTCCAGGATGGCTCCTGAATTCTTTTTTGGATATGCCATCAGCGTCCTATCTAGTTCTTTTGTTTTGGTTTGCGTGGGAAATCCTCCAGGGGAGGAAATAACTTCCTCCCCTGCGGATTTTTTGGTTGTGATGTGATTATAGGGGGACACGTTCAATTTTGCATTAAGCGGTTATTGCCAGATTTCGCCGTCTTTGCTCTTGATGTTGTTCTTCCAGTGCGCTTCGATCAGCTTGACGACATTTTCCGGCATCGGCACATAATCGAGTGCCTTGGCCATCAATCCGCCTTCCCTGTAGCCCCAGTCGAAGAACTTGAGCACTTGGGCTGCATTTGCCGGGTTGGCCTGCATTTTATGCATCAGGATGAATGTCGCGCCTGCAATAGGCCATGTGGTTTTGCCAGGCTCGTTGGTCAGGATTTCATAAAAGCCAGGCGCCTTTTCCCAATCTGCATATTTGGCTGCGGACTGGAAGCTTTCTATGCTTGGTTTAACGAATTCACCTTCACGGTTTTGCATGGACACGGCAGGCAGGTTGTTCTGTTTGGCATAGGCGAATTCGACATAGCCAATAGCGCCCTTGATACGTTGCGCATATGAAGCAACACCTTCATTACCCTTGCCGCCTATACCTGTAGGCCAGGCAATGGACGTGTCGGCACCTACTTTTTCGCTCCACTCCTTGCTAACTTTGCTCAGGTAGTTGGCAAACACGAAAGTGGTGCCGGAGCCATCAGAGCGGTGAACTACGGTAATGCCGGTAGGGGGCAGTGCCAGGTTAGGGTTCAGGGCCTTGATTGCAGGGTCGTTCCATTTGGTGATCTTCTTCAGGAAGATATCGGCCAGCACCTCGCCGTTAAGACGTAATTCCCCATCTGCAACCCCGGGAATATTCACTACCGGCACTACACCGCCCACTACGGTAGGGAACTGTACAAGGCCCGCTTTTTCCAGCTCTTCAGGCTTTAGAGGCTTGTCGGATGCGCCGAAATCAACGGTTTTGTTGGTGATCTGTTTAATGCCGCCGCCTGAACCAATAGACTGGTAGTTCATTTTTACGCCGGTCTTGGCATTGTAGGATTCAGCCCATTTGGCGTAGATCGGGTAAGGGAATGTGGCGCCGGCACCGGTGATATCGACAGCATAGGCGCTGGAAGCCAGCGTCAGGCCGATAGCAGCCACGGTGGCAGTTAAGGCGCGATTGAAGATTTGCATTTGGTTCTCCTGATTGTCAGCATAAAAATGTCGGATTTCTCCAACAGGTAAAACTGCCCTCATCATAGTGATGAATTGTGACAGTTTTGTGACCAAGTCTCAGAAGACCATATTCCGATAACCAATTCTTTATTCATGCGCTGTATTACTCGTTTCTATAGCACCATGCTGCGCCCGAAGTACCAGAACAAGGCGGCAATCATGCCCGATGCAGGGATCGTCAATACCCATGCCCAGACGATGCGTGAGGCAAGCCCCCAGCGTACGGCGGAAACCCGGCGGGAGAGGCCGACGCCGACAATGGCACCGGTGATGGTGTGTGTGGTCGATACGGGAATGCCGAGCCATGTGGCAAGGAACAAGGCGATAGCGCCGGAAGTCTGGGCGCAAAAGCCGCCGGAAGGCCTGATGCGCGTGATGCCCATGCCCATGGTGCGGACGATGCGCCAGCCGCCGAACAAGGTGCCCAGTGCCATGGCAACCTGGCACGAGATGACCACCCAGAACGGTATATGGAATTCACCATGCAGGTAGCCGTTGGCATACAGCAGCACCGCGATGATGCCCATGGTTTTCTGTGCGTCGTTGCCGCCATGGCCCAGGCTGTAAAGCGAGGATGAGACGAATTGCAGTTTATTGAATCTGCGCTCGGTAGGGTAAGGGGAGGATTTTTCAAAGAACCAGAGCAGCAGAATGGACATACCCAGCGCGAGCAGGAGCCCGAACATGGGTGAAAGTACGATGGCCAGCGAAGTCTTGATCAGTCCCTTGGCGACGATTGCACTCCAGCCGGCCTTGGCCAGTGCGGCGCCGACCAATCCGCCGACCAGTGCATGCGAGGAGGATGAGGGGATGCCGAACCACCAGGTAATAAGGTTCCACGAAATGGCGCCGCCCAGCGCGCCGAAGATCACGGCATTGTCGACGATCGCCGGTGCCACAATGCCCGAGCCTACGGTTTGCGCCACATGCAGGCCGAAAAACAGGAAGGCGATAAAGTTGAAAAAGGCAGCCCAGATCACGGCTGCCTGCGGTGTCAGCAAACGTGTCGAGACCATGAGCGCAATCGAGTTTGCCGCATCATGAAAGCCATTCAGGAAGTCGAATACCAGCGCCGCGACGACCAGGATCGCCATGACCATCACTGCATGTTCGATCATATGCGTTCCAGCACTACGCCATGGATAACGTCACCCACATCCTCACAGCTATCGACAGCTTCTTCAAACAGGTCATATAGTTCTTTCGCGCGAATCAGCGTGCGAGCGTCCGAGACCTCAGCAAATAGGCGCTCCATGCCAGCCCGCATAATGTGATCGGCCTCATTCTCGATTTCATTAATGTCATGGCAGATGCGCATGATGCGTTCGGCATTCTTCATGTCCGACAGCAGGCTCAC
>CAZBSR010000042.1:0-11373 GCA_964494575.1 uncultured Methylophilaceae bacterium
ATCTTCCTCGACGCGGTGCGGGCCACAGGTGAACGACGCGTCCTCGTAGGCCGCCCTTCGCTCGGCGGATTGCCGGTCGACGCAGGTGATGCGGCTGGACACCGTGCCGTCGGCGCACACGATCCGGTAGCGGGTCACCGGTCGACCTCCGTCCATTCGCCGTGCACGGCGCTGAGCTTGTGGCGGGCGATCGCATCCTCGGCGGCGCGGATCGCCGACGCTCGGGAGCTGTGGCGCACGGAACCAGACATCGCAAGCCGCGCGCCCTTGGGGTCGAACGCGCGGGCTTCCCATCCGGCGTCGGTGAGGCTGCCGACGTAGCGGACCTCAACGCGGTATCCGTCGCCGCTCACCGGTCGACCCATCCGAAGAAGCGGGCGATCATGTCGATCAGCCACCCGACCATGGCGCTCACGATTCGGCGTCCACGGCGCGACGCAGGACCAGCTCCCACCGGGGGCCTGTCGGTTCCCCCTCATCGATAGTCCAACACCGACGAAGTGCGTACAGAGGCAACCCATTCGCTAGGGCTGCCGCTAGCGCGTGCCACCCCGCGTCAAGGCCGCCGTGGAACAAGATCGTCGGCTCCGGCAGGGCGTGCCCTTCACCACCCTGGCAGGATTCGTAAGTCTCCACGCCCGCGGCCCGCAAGACGCGCACCGCCTCGCGGATACCCGGATCGATGCCGTCTAGCTCGTCCTCGTCTACTTCGTGGTAGGTCCAGACCGTCACGACTCGGCGTCCCGTGAGGCGCGGCAAGCGGCGATGATCGCGGCCTGCGGCGTCCCTGCCATGGCGTTCCGATCAGCCCACCAGTCTCGGTAGTCTTCGTCCATCTCGATCGTGACCTTGCGGGGCTTCGGTGGGCGGGCGATGACGAGCTGGTTCGAGTCGCGGACCGCGTCCTTGGCGGGGTACCACGCGGCGCTGGCAGCGAACAGGTCGGGACTGGGCGGCGCTGCGCTGGGGTGGATCCAGTCCCATCCGGCGGCGCGGGCGTCGCCCATCGTGCACAGCACGTAGTCGCCCACGGGGTTCGGTCGGGCGGTCATTGCTCGGCGTCCCGTGAGGCGCGGCACGCGTCGATGATCGCGGCGATGACGTCGGTGTCGGCGGCTTCGGCGGGTACTCCCCCGTCCATGTTCACGCCGTTGGACCACCAGTCGCGCACGTCGGCGTCGATCTCGATGGTCACCTTGCCCGGTGCGGGCGGGTCGAGCAGGTCGGCCGCGGCACGCAACTGACGGGCGAGCGGCGTGAGGTCGGCGCCGACCGGAATGTTGAGCGGGTTCACTTCTGGCATGGCTTGGTCTCCTTGGGGTTGGTCCAGCGGTTGAGGTCGTAGTAGGCGGCGGCGAGGCACCATGCGGCGACGGCGGTGCATGCGACGGTGAGCGGCCAGGCGTGGGCGTCGGCGGCTCCGATCGCGGCGGCGGTGAGGAGGATCGCGGTCGTGGTGTCGATGAGCGCCCACACGAGGTAGCGGGTCACGCCGCACCGTCCTTGCGGTCACGTCGCAGTTCGGCGACGGGGATCAGGTCTTCGAGCAGTTCGACGATCGCGGCGGTAACGAGAAGGTTCACGGACACGACCCGTTCACGAGCCGCTGCGACGAGCTGCGAGTGCAGGTCTTCGGGGATGCGCAGTGAGATGCTCACGCGGCCAGGCGTTGGCGTCGGGCTCATGCGGCACCGTCCCAGTCCCAGAAGCCGACGCGTCCCTTTGCGGGGATCGGCTCGCACAGCTCCGGGTCGTGAAGCGTCCAGCCGTGTCGGCCGGGCGTGTAGTCGCCGTAGGGCAACTGGTCGGTGATCGGGTTTGCGAGCTGGATCGGTTCGAGGAGGCCCGGACCGTGGCTTTGGACCGTGACATCCTCGGCGAGCCACAGTTCGCCGTCGCGGTTGAGGACGTGGGCGCCGTCGGATCGAACGTCGGTGATCGGCAGGTCTTCGCCGAGGGTGACGTAGCCGAGGATCGCGCCGAGGGGCAGGCGGTGGTAGACGCCGCGCGATTCCTTCTCGTCCGCGGCCAACTCGGGGTACAGGGTGCAGATCAGGTTTCGACCGACGCCGAGCTTCCGCGCTGAGGGCCAGTGTCGGACGCTGAAGCCGTTTCGTCCGTCGGGGTTGACCTGCCAGTCGCCCACGTCTTGCGCGCTCGCGCTGGTGGGCCGCGCCGCCCCGGCGTGAATGGCGATGCGTTGCCCGACCATCGCCGCGGGGAGCTTCCACGACCGAGTCTCGATCGTCTTGATGCCGAGCACGATGAGCGACGCCCACGGCTGACGGACGGTGAGCGCCTTCACGCCGCACCGCCCAAGGGCCAGAACCCGAGGCATCCCTTTGCGAGGATCAGCTCGCGCTGCTCGGGGTCGAGCAAAGCGGCATCCACGATCGACCATACGAGGTAGCGGGTCATGCGTACTCCTTTCAGTCGGCTTAGAACAAGCCGACAACAGAGAGCCGGGCTCGGCTCGGTTCGATGAAACGCTCGTCAGTCTCGAAGGCGATGCTGTCGCGGCCGGTGTTCTGGCACGCCGCCGACGTCGACCCAGAGCCGCTGAAGGGATCGAAGATAAGGTCGCCTTCATTGCTGCTCATGGTGACCAGTCGCTCGATCAGAGGAACGGGCTTCTCTGTCGGGTGAATGTTCTGGCCCGATGCCACCTTGTCGCAGGCGATCACGAACGAGCGCCGGAAGGCGACAGGTCGACGCCCCTTCTTCATGTAGAAGATGAACTCGTGACCCATCCCCCAAGCGCCGACAAGGTCACCCTTGCCCGGATAGCCCTTGTCCCACACGCCCAGCCCAGCGAGCGACACCCCGAACCGCTCCTGGTAGGTGCGCAGGTGGCTGTACCAGCGGTCGAGAACCTGCCACGAACAGAAGGCATAGATGTCGATGGCGTCTGCGGTGTGCGGCAGGGTGACTTCCATCATTTCGTCGAATACGGCCAGCGCGATGTCGACATCCCCATCGTTGTCGATCTTCGCGTTGATCGCCTTGTGGGTGGGCGACTGAGCCGAGTTCATGCTTACGTCCACTCCGAAGGGAGGGTCCGTCACGATGCAGTCGATCGTCCTGCCATCGAGATAGTCGGCCACCGTGCGGCAGTCGGCGTGGTGGATCACGTTGCTTGTCATCACTCTTCTCCTGCGGGTGGAACGTCCAAAGGGTCGATTTGGTTGATTGGGTCGCCGACCCCGCAGAGTTCGTCGAGTTCGGTCTGTAGCTTCCACATCATGAGGCTGTCACCGGTGCGAGCTTTACACTTGGGGCAACCGGTATATTCACCGTTCTTTATCTGGCCTCTCATCCTGCATCTGAACTTCAAGTGCATTCGCTTTAGATCTTCGATCGGCTCCCAGAGCTCTTCGATCTCTTGCCAGTAGGATTCGTTTGGATCTTCCGGTTCGACGATCATTCGCGGATGGGTCGCATCATGTACTCGTAAACGTATCGCACCTTGTTGCTGTGGGTGTAGTCCGGCCAAATCCTGTTCCTGGCAGCCACGATCAGGATTTCATGGTCAACGCGCAAGTCGCCGTTGGCTCCGTGTCGTTGTCCTGCTGTGGGCACTTCGATCGCATACATCCTCCAATGCGGGAACGATATGCGGATCAACTTCTCCCAGAAGAGGCAAACGTCGACCTCCTCGCCGTTGCGGATGTGATTCTTCATGTTGACGATCACAAGATCCTTAGCGAAGAACGACATCTGCTTGACGATTTGCGCGTGAAGATTGCAGTACGCGTCGCCGTACTGCTCTGCCGCCCCAGACCCTTCACTCAGCTTACGGCCGAGCGAAATGCGGTAGGTGTGACGTGCGCTCCCCTTCGGGTCGCCTGCATACTTGTCTGCCATGCGGTTGCCGTATGCTGGTGACGTGATGATCGCATCGAAGTGAGACGTTCCAAAGTACTCGCTCAGCTTTCGAGCGTCGCCGATCCGCACCATCGGGTCAGCCATCGCCCACTCGGGTTCGAGCTCCACGCCTTGAGCGTGATAACCGAGATCGTTCCAGTGGGCGACACCTGTTCCCACGCCAGCCATCGGGTCGAGGATCGTCGCGGGCGGCAAGATCCCTTCGGCCGTGAGGATGCAGTCGATCGCCACAAGCAGAGGCTTGTTGAACTTGGCGGGGTGCGGTCTTTCGTCGGTCACGGGAAGATCCCGTTCTCGACCTCTTCCCTGTACATCTCTTGGAGCTTGCTCCGAATCATCCTCCGCACGTCACGAAAGAAGTTATGGTCGCGACGATGGACAAGAGTGATGGAAGGTGCCTCGACTTCCCCGCTGCGGTAGATGATGTACGCTTCGCGGCTTGGCCGGGTGTTCGTGTCGATGCACCAGTCCCGGAAGTCACGCTTCAGTAGCTCGATGGCCCTGGCGTTCCACGCGACGTTGTACGTCCGCGTTGCTGGAGATACGGGCAGGTACGCGCACTTGCAGGCATTGGTCCACGTGTCGAACACGTTGATGATCGCCGAAGCCGACGGCTCACCATGATCTTGCGCCCACTTGTCGTAGGCCCCCCGCGTCAGAACGTCCCGATAACCGAGATTCAAGTCGCGGAAGGCACGCGCCATGTTGAGAAGGTGAGCGTCGCGGGTTTCGACTGACTTCTTCCGTTGGATCTTGCCGTCCCGCTCGTATCCAAGGAAGATGGAAGGATCCATTTCGTCGAGTGCGAGGATCTGGACGGGGTTCAACTTGAACATGGAGATGACGTGATGCCGCGGCTCACCTCGCAAGGCTGTGGCGATCACAGCACCGTCGATGAAGTTCTCCTTCGTCAGGCGAACATCCTCTTCGTGGTCGAGATCGGTCACTGCTGCCCCTTGATGTAGGTGCGGACGGCTGCCCGGTTGCAGAAGAGCTTGTTGTCGTACTCGACCACCATGCCGTGGTTCGGCAGGATCACTCCGGTCTGCGCGCAGGTGAGCACCTCGTCGGAGTAGTTCTCCATGCGAACCTTCATGCCGGGTGGCTGCTTCACCTTCTGCTTCGGCACAATACCTTCCTTTCGTGACGGTGTTACCAGTATATCGTACTGTCCGCGAAATCCGTCCTAAAAGATGTCGATTGGCCCACGAATGTTCGAGCGCCGCGGAGGTGCCGGAGCATCGCGAACGTCACTTGCGTACTTGGCGCAATCACTGGGGATGCGTGGGTGACGGTTGAACAAGATCAGTACGCCAGGATCGGTGTCCTCGTCCTGTTGCATGATGACGGACCTGACGATCGTTACGAGATTGTCGTTCGTGTACAAGATGCCTTGGAGAGCGTCCTCGGTTGCCTTCTGCATGTTGGTCGCATCGGCCACGTGACGTTGCGACTTTCTGCCGTCACCGACTTTATAACGTCCAAGTTCGCGCCAGAAGCAAAAGGTGATCTCGCAGGGTTCGTCAGTCGGCTTCACGTTCGGGTACAGCCGAACGAACTCCTCGGCAATTGCCTCCTGGTACACTCGCAGGCTTTCCGACTTGTAGACGTCGCTCTTCCCTTTGTTCCTCCTGGCGAACGATGGGGCAGTCCACGGCTCGGGGTTTATGCCTCCGACGAAGTAGACCTCGCGGCGGTTCAGATCCATACGAACACGCAGACGCGCCCGGTCGGATGGATCACCTTGTGGCACTCGTTGTAGGTGTCGTCGTCAACCGAAGTCCACCACGCGGTGGAGTTGCCACCTCGGACTTGACCCGCTGCGGTGATTGGCGTGTCGGTCAGGCCATCGGCCCGGATGAGGCCAATCGAGTCTTTTGCCCTCACCCACATCTCAACTTGGGTTGCCATCACTCAACTCCTTGTATCGGGCATTGCGCCGCTTTGCCGCTTCGGCGCGACGCTTCTTCTGCTTCTCTACTCGGACAGCCTGCATGAAAGCAGACTCGGCACGCACCTTTCGATCGGAACCCACCTTGCGGTCGTGAACCCCATCACCTTCGGTCCATTCGGGGTGGAACATGATGTACACGTAGAAGTCCGGCGAGCCGTTGTCACGCTTGACAACCACCTCGAACTTGTGGGCGTCGTCCAGCCTCTTGACCATGCGTAGCACTTGCGACCGGGTGGTGTAGCTGGCGTAGGGACCGAACCGGCCCCATGTGCCGGGCGCGGCCTTCACCTTCTCGAAGCGAGCGAACCACTTACTGTATCGCTGGGTTTCCGGCAGCCGCCCCTTGGGCGTCTCTGGCGGCGGAACCCATTCTGGCTCGTCGTCCATGCTCACTTCTTCGTGTCCACCTTCGCCGACACGATGGCGACGTAGCCGCTGTCGTCGCTCAAGACATGCGGGACCATGTTGCAGCGAAGCGGGTCCGAATGCCCGAACTGGTAGCGGATCATCTCGCGATTGGTCGCCTGCAAGGCGGGGAGCAGGCTGTTGGCGTTGGTGCCGAGGATCGTCGACGAAGGGGCATTGCCGGTGAAGCTGACTTCGTCGCGGATGCGGTCGCCGCCCTGCGTCACGATGTCCATGATGAGGCGGTTCCGATCTCCGTTCACCTCGATCGACAGGTGCGGGAACTTGTCGCTGTCGATGACGGTCAACATGCGCTGGATGACTTCGATCCAACCGAGCCGGTGGATCTGTACATCTCCGATGTAGTCGTCCCGGAAGAGCGCCTTGTAGTTCGGGTATGCGCCGGAGTAGATCCGAGTCGTTGCCTGCGTCTCGGCGTCCAACGTCATACACAGGCGCAAGTCCTCGGCGCGCAGCCGAACATCGGTGGCCGACTTCAGGAGGAATGCGAGGTTGTTGACGGCTACGGTGACCGGTTCCTCGACGGGGGCCTTGCACGGGATCGTGGCAAGCATCATGCCGTCCGTCGCGACGAGCAGGTCGCCGTCGATGTGCACACCGCCAAGCGGCGTCTCGACCTTGCGCTTGACCGCCCACGACACGGTCGCAAGGCGAGCGGCGAGGTCGTTGGCTTCGGCCATCCCGTCGGTTGGGAACTTGTTGATGGTCGGGTAGTCGTCAGCGGCGTACAGCGACACCTTGGCAACTGTGGCACCCGAAAGGATGCGAAGCGTGCTGTCGTCCTTGTCGACCATGCGCACGGTCGAGCCGTTCCCCATCGGGAGTGCGGAGAGCAGGTTCGAGAGCAGGACGCTGGGCAGTCGCCACCGGATCGGATCGAACACGCCCACCACCTCGGTCACCGCAAGCTCTTGGCGGTAGGTCGTCTCCAGGTCGGTTGCCATGATGACGGCGTGGTCGGGGTAGATGTCGAGAACGATCCCGGCAGCCTTGTCGAACGCCGCGCCCTTGACCGGCGCGACGCGAGCGGCCTTGGCGACTGCGTCGGCGAGGAGGGGTGCCTCGAACGTAACGGAGATGGGTGACATTCATGGTCCTTTTGTGAAGTGTGTATTGCGTCCTGTGTGGGGCAAACAGTGTCTAGCAAACCCGTGCTACTACTTGTTCGCTGTCAGAGGGATGACCGCATCTCAAGTATTTCCTTCATGGCGTCCAAGCAGGGTTGGCACGGGGACAACTTTGTGGGATCTCTGTGGGGAACGAACACGGCCCCGCACAGTGCGATCAACGGGGTCCCTTCGATGCGCGCCATCAAGACTGCATCATCGGCGCTTGTCCCGTCGTCCGAACGGGCCACGATGTGGGCCACGGGCGGTTCATCAGAGGCAAGTTCGGGATCGGACGTGCGGATGTCCAGATCGGTCATGACTCGTCCTCCTAGGCGTTGGGTGGAATCAGCCGGGCGATGGTCGCCCGCAGGTCGTCAGGGGTCCCTCGCCAGTAGACGACAGGGATGCCGAGTTCACGCGCCCTGAAGACCTCCTTGTCCGCTCCACGTGATTCGCCAGGAAGTCGAATGAGGATCGCGCAGTGTTCGATCACGTCACAGCCGTACTTGATCCACTCGTCATACGACTGTGGAGCCACCATCTCGTGGAGGACGGAGAGTTGTGGCAGAAACGGAACGAGTCCAAGCTCCCGAAGTGCGGGGAACACGTCGGTTGCTTGACGAACGCAACCCCACGGGTCGCCCGTGATCGGACCGGCAACGTACACGAGTGGCTTCACATGTCCTCCAGTAGTCCAGCTTCGGCAGCAGCCAAAACGGTTCGATACCCAGCATGGTAAGCGCACAAGAAGAACCTGTTGACCGCATCGGTGTGGCACCGAGCGCAGCCGTGGCGGCGCGCCTCCTCATAGACTTTCTTCGTGAGCTTGTCAGCGTTGTACGAACGGCCATAGAAATCAGCAGAGTTCATCATGTCGGAACTTCCTTGATGAGATGCCATTCGTACATTGATGGATTCTCACGCTCTTGCTGGATGCGATCCAAATGCCACGACGCTTCGGCCTTGGCCTGTGCAGGGGTCTCCGCTCGGCCGCGAGCGGGATACCCGAGAGAACGACCCTCCTCGAAATCCTCGATCACCCACTCGTAGGTCGGGGAGTTGGCGAAGTTGCATTCTGACTCGCGCAACCTCCGACACGATGCTCGCAAACCCGTGAACTGTGGCGCGGTGGGCTCGTCGGGCCGGGCCGTCTCGCTGGTGATGTCAGTGGCCGGAAGTGAAGGCGGGCGCGATTGCGCCTTTGGTGGTGGCGCGGAATTCCGCGCTTCCATGATCCTTCCTCCATATCGTCGCGCGCTCATGACCGCACCTTCTCCATCGCGTTGCGGATCGCTTCGTTGGCTCGCGTGACCGTGACGCCGCTGTAGACCGCGAGCCAGAGGAACAGCCCCATGAAGATGACTCGGCCACGAATCGCGGCGACGACGGTGAACAGCACGCAGACGACGGTGCCAATCACGGACACGGCCCGAATGACACGGTCAATGGCGAGGGCGGTCATGCCTGCACCTCCACGGTCCCGTCGTCGGCGACGGTGAACGCGACGTAACAGGAGAGGAAGCCCTCCATGAACGCTCGGTAGATGCCGTCGATACACGTGAAGTTCTCCACGGGAACCGACTGCCCAGGCAGTCGGTGTCCGGGCACCTGGTCGAGCCGTACCCGCTTCGTGGCCGGTGGGAGCGGCACGAGGCGGAAGCTGGGCTGCGGCAGGTCGCCGTACTTGTCGAGCAGGTGGCGCGCCACCAGTCGGGGCTCATGGAGGACTTGCGCCATTCGCCACCCATCGTCCGCAGTTCCACCGTCCCGCCTGCTTCGAGGTGGGCGATGATCTCTGAGGTGGTCGGGGCGTCGAGGATGTCCCGGTCGTCGAGGATGTGACGCAGACGGTCGAGGGCGTCGCCGAAGATCACGCCGTCGGCCCTCGACCGCGGACCGCGGAACCACAGATCGAGGTTCCTGACTTCGAGGTCGAGGTCGGCGCGCGGGTCAGACAGGGCGCTCACGACTTCACCTCAATGTCGTCGATGAACAGCTCTTCGTAGGTAGCACCGAAGATGCCGGGCTTGCATGGGTAGAACTCACCCCGCACGCCCTTGATGACGTAGTCACCCAGGTCGGCTCGCATCCTGCCTTCGAGGGTGTCGATGCCGAGGTGGGGCGTCACGTCGTTGTACGTGCACGACGGGCAGTAGTGTCGCACCGCGTGACCGCCGAACTCCGGGCAGTCCGGCGAACCAGGATCGGGCAGCAAGAGGACCACGTCGCCCCCGTTGCTCCTGATCCATCGAGCGGCCGATCCGATGTTGTCGAAGGTCAGCGGACCCATCGCCTCGATGACGACCGGCTTCTTGCGGAACTTCTGTGGATTGTTCATGCTGGTACCTCCAGGTAGTCGATTGGCTTGTCGTGCTCGACCGCGTAGTCGATTTCCGAACGGGTTGACTCGCCGATGTATCCATCGACGTTGAGTACGAACACACGGTCTGCCACGTCGATCTTCCGCTTGTGCAACTCATCAAGCGCGACCTTCTCGGCCGAGTCGTGGCCGACACCCTCGCCGTGACCATCTTCGGCCTTGGAGTGCGGATAGAAGCCGACCGACAGGACAATCTTCCCTGACATCGTCAGGTCGAAGTTGGCCTGCTGGAACGCCTCGTAGAACCGGGTCGAGCCGCACAAGACGACGATCTCCGGACGTGGCGTGGCGAAGTTGTCCCAACTGCACGCCGCATAGCCATTCGCGTGCCGCCAAGTGACGGGGTCGTGGTCGGGGTTCCAGTCCGGCTCCCAGTTCGTGGGTGCGAACGTGCGATACCTGATCGGCTTGCCACAGCGACGACAGAAGGCTTCTGTGATCTCATCGTTCATCGGTTCACTCCAATCATGTTGAGGATGGTGCCAGCCACGAAGCAGATCGAACCGGCCAAGTAGAACCAGTTACTCATCGCCAAGAATCCTTTCTTCATCTTCTTTTGTAATGTCGGGATAGCATTCGTAGCACCCGCCGCGATACGCAAGTACTCCATCCAAGTCCTTGCCGCAGCCGGGACAGTTGTCGATTGCAACTGGCAAGTTGAACTTCTTGCCCTGCGCGTCAAGGGACAGCTCGCAGAACCCAATCCACCCTTCCGAATCGAGCGGGACGATGAAGGGTGGAAGGATCAAAGAATCGCCTCCAGCGTCCTTCACCATGAATTGCATCATGAGTACTCCATCACTACTGTCGGTTGCACCCACCGGAAGGATGATGATGGAGCGCACCTCGTCAATGGCAAGTGTTCGCGACAGGTTGAATGTAGCCGGGACGCTGAAGCGCCGCTCCGCGTCAGGGATCACCCATTCGCCGTTCATTCGATCACTCCGGTGGCTCGGGCGGCATCCAGGATGTGGCCGAACATGGCCTGTGCGGACGAGATGTGGTCGGCCACGTCGTCGGCTGCGCGGTGGTGCTTCCCGATCGCCCACGACCCGTACGGACTGGCCTGTGGCACCCACGCATTCAGTCCGTACGCCTGCAACGCGCGCCGGACGGTCGAGATGTCGAGCTCGTAGTATTCGAGTGCGCCATTCAGGATCGGCATGTCGCGCTTCAGGAAGGCCCGATCGAATCGTGACACGCCACTGCCTGCAAGAATGAACTTGTGTTCGCCGATGTGCGAAGTCGCCACGTCGAACATCGACGACAAGATGACTGCTTCGATGTGTTCGATCGGATAGCACGGACCGGCATCGAGTGCGTCGAGCAAACCCGACTTCGTGTGCATCTTCCTGACGATTGGATCGAGGTCACGACTACCATCCCCGCGAGGCGGCACGTCAGTGAGCCACGACTCCACCTGCGACACGACCCGAAGGGTCGCGTCGGCGGCGGTAATCCCAATCGCTACCTCCAAGATCTCGTGACCTTCGATGCCGTCGATGCCTCCTGTCGTTTCCAGATCGAGCCACAAGTGAAAGTCCATTTGCTCTCCTAGAGTCCGACAACGGGCTTGTCGTCGTTTTCGTAGCGTTCCTTCGCGATTCGCACCACTTCGG
>CAZBSR010000043.1:0-7450 GCA_964494575.1 uncultured Methylophilaceae bacterium
CCCATGGTTTACATGGAAAAATTCCTGGAGCATCCGCGGCATATTGAAATCCAGATTCTTGCCGATCAACATGGCAACGCAGTACATCTGGGTGAGCGCGATTGCTCCATGCAGCGTCGCCATCAAAAAGTACTTGAGGAAGCCCCGGCACCTGGTTTGAGTATCAAATTAAGGGACAAGATCGGCGAGCGTTGTGCCGCAGCTTGCCGCAGGATCAATTACCGCGGCGCCGGTACTTTTGAATTCCTCTATGAAAATGACGAGTTTTATTTCATCGAAATGAATACCCGCGTGCAGGTTGAGCATCCGGTAACAGAGATGATCACCGGCATCGACATCGTGCAGCAGCAGATTCGCATCGCGGCTGGCGAAAAGCTGGCTTTCCGCCAAAAGGACATTCAATTCCGAGGGCATGCGATCGAATGCCGGATTAATGCCGAAGATCCTTATACCTTTGTACCATCGCCGGGCCGTATCTCGACATTCCATATGCCTGGGGGGCCCGGTATACGGGTTGATACGCATGCATACCAGAATTATCTCGTGCCTCCGCACTATGACTCCATGATCGGTAAATTGATTGCTTACGGCGATACCAGGGAACAGGCGCTTGCCCGTATGCGTATTGCATTATCCGAAATGGTCATCGAGGGTATTAAAACCAATGTGGACCTGCACCGCGACCTGATGGCCGATGCAGCCTTCCATCAAGGCGGCACCGGCATCCACTATCTGGAACATAAGCTTGGCATCCAGTCAAAATAATGGCGTGGCTATCACTTAAAATCGAGGCTAAGGACAATACAGCCGACGTCTTGAGCGATGCCTTGATCGAACTCGGCGCCCTTTCTGCCATTATTGAAGATGCCAATGCTGAAACGCCTGATGAGCAGGCGATTTTTGGCGAGCCTGGCGATCCGCCGCCAGGTATCTGGAAGTTGAATATTGTTAGCGCACTATTCAATGATGATGTAATTGTCGCCAACATCATCCAATCCCTGAGCCTAGCCACAAACCTGCACAATCTCAGCTACTCAACCGAACTAATCGCCGAACAGGACTGGGTAAGGGCCACACAGTCTCAGTTCGATCCCATTCGCATCCGCGACAATTTATGGATAGTGCCTACCTGGCATAATGCGCCAAACCCGCAGGCCCTTAATATCGTACTTGATCCCGGATTAGCCTTCGGCACGGGCAGCCATCCAACTACGCATTTATGCCTGACGTGGCTGGCCGATAACGTAAAACCGGGGAACTCCGTGCTGGATTATGGCTGCGGCTCCGGCATCCTGGCTATCGCCGCCAAAAAACTTGGCGCCGCCAAGGTGATAGGCATTGACATCGATGCCCAAGCCATACAATCCAGTAATTACAATTCCGTGCAAAATGAAGTGAGTGCCGAGTTTTACCTGGCTGATCAATTGGGCGCAAAGCAATTAGCTAACCAGCCCGCAGATATCGTTGTCGCCAATATTTTATCCAGCGCCCTCTCGGTACTCGCGCCTGTACTTGCCTCAGCCTGCAAGCAAGGGGGTAAAATTGCACTTTCAGGCATATTGCGTGAGCAAACGGAAATGCTTACAGCTATTTATGAAGCATGGTTCACCATGGACTCGCCCATTTTTATGGATAACTGGGTTTTACTCACCGGCATACGAAAATGACCGCTCAAAAAATCAGCCTGGTCACCTGTTGCCCGGCTTGCGCAGCCACTTTCTATGTCACGCCTGACCAGCTATCTGCGCATCACGGTGAAGTACGTTGTGGCAAATGCAGCCACGTATTTAACGCGCTGGATCGACTGAGCGAGCTTTCTGATGCTCCCCTTGCAGCAGATACCCATCACGAAATCGTTGCTGCACCGCCTGTAGATGAAGCCGCGGGAGTACAGCCCGCCCAACCAGAAGTTACTACTGATGCTAGCTCTTCTGCAGCCGCCTTTAATATAGCTAACTACACTACGCCGGCGCCGACGCCGGTAGAGGCTAGTCCAAAAATAGCCTGGGATCTCGCCTCCAAAAATAAATTAAGCCGCCCTGAGAAACGTAAAGCACATATCGGGCTTCTTATATTCTTCGCGCTGGTGCTAGCAATACTGGCGACGGCTCAAGCGACCTATTTCATGCGCACGCAAATTGCCAGTCGCTCGCCTGCACTAAAACCGCATCTCGTCAAAGCATGTAAGCTTCTTGATTGCACTGTGGAATTGCCCAAACAAATAGACCTACTGGCAATTGATGATTCAGATTTGCAGGAAGACGCCGAACACCAGGGATTGATTCATCTTTCAAGCACTATCATCAATAATGCTGCATTCAATCAAGCCTATCCCTTGTTGGAAGTCACCCTGACTGACAACTATGACAAGCCCCTCCTGCGCCGGGCATTTACTCCTGCCGAGTACCTCCCCAAAGGCACCAATACCAGCCAGGGAATGGCTCCTGGTGAGGAGATCCGCATCAAGCTTGACCTAAGCGCCAGTGGTGAACCGGTGGCTGGCTATCGGGTTTTTGTTACCTACTCCTGACATATATCTAATGAAAATCATTAGGCGCATTTAATGACTATGCACAATGGGATTCTTAAGCAGACGGGTAGTATGTGACTCATAGGTTGTGTGGATAACAAGTAATTCATCCACATTAAACTCAAACTAATTAAGGAGACATCAACATGTGGACCAAACCAGCTGCTACTGAAATGCGTTTTGGCTTTGAAGTTACCATGTACGTTTGCAATCGCTAATATTTAGCTTTCAAGCGGTACTCAAAAAAACGGAGACCTAGGTCTCCGTTTTTATTTTGTCTTTCGCACCTCTAATACCGCCCGCTATTTCCCTTCTTCCACGTCTCACCACCTGATCACTGGCCGGCCCATCTTGTTCAGCGCTGCGTTGCTTTGTGAAAATGGCTTGCTGCCAAAAAACCCGCGATGACTGGATAACGGCGATGGATGAGCCGACTGGATCACAATATGATGCGCAGCTATCAGATCCCTGTGCTTCTGCGCATCGGCGCCCCATAAAATAAACACTATGGGCTTGGGCTGGCGACCCAGATAACGTAGCAAGCTCAATGTAAAAGGAATCCATAGTTTTCTATGCGCCCCGGCTTGGCCACCCCGCGTGGTAAGTGACGCGTTCAATAACAACACACCTTGTTCGCTCCAGGCACTCAGGTTTCCCGTCACGGACGATTTGCCGCCAGTATCGGCCTGAACCTCAGTCAAGATATTTCTAAGCGAGGGCGGAGGCCTCACACCCTCAGGCACAGAGAAAGCGAGCCCATGGGCCTGTTTAATTCCCTTATCCTCGCCGTGGTATGGATCCTGCCCCAAAATCACCACAGAGACGTCCTGCGGGCTTACGCGGCGTAATGCCTCGTACCATAAACCCCTCACGGGGCGGATATCCTGTTCATCATCGAGCTCTTCCGAGATTTTGATTGCGATAACCTGTAATTCAGGTATCGCCTGCAACCAGATTTCAGGGATAGTCTCTATATTTTTCGCAGAATCTCTTGCTTGCATAAGCGCATTCCTACACATCTATCAGACCTCTCTTATAACCCTAATCGCTCAAATAGCGCACCATCTGTTTAGAATTTTCTAATGGGAGTCAATTATGTATCGCAACTTGTTTATTATTGTATTCGGTCTTCTGGTTTCATCCGGCGCGGCTGTCGCTGAATCGCTGGACAATATGGATGCCAAGGACGGGCAATGGAGCACTGTTATAGCCATCCTCGACCACAACCAGAACCACTACTTGCTCAAAACCACCGTCAATAATGATGCCGAAACCTGCTGGGCCAAATTACAGGATGTAGCTGCCAATGTTAAGCGAGAAAATGGCGTTATCTGGACGAATTACGCAAAAAGCGTCATCAATTATGAAAAGAAAACGGCATACGCAGAACTATCAGCAAAGGTACTTGAGCTGCGCTGTGTCCTTGAGCCATTCCAGCCCGAGTACGTCAAGAGGTAACTCCTGCGATACATTGAATTAGGATTTACAAAAGGCCCATAACGGGCCTTTTTGCGTTAATCAAGCGGTTTAATTAGTAATCTATGATTTGTTGATACTCAGTATGCGGCGACCGGCCTTGCGGAATGATGTGATATCCGCTTTGAATATTTGTTCGAACACCTGTTGAACAGCCATTCTTCATCCCTGACTGTGCCTAAAAAACCTTTCTTAAGCCAAAAACATAAAAGCCCGTAGAGGGTTTTTATGTTCATTTATCCAGAGTTTTAGATGAGATCCAACTTTTAAATATCGAGATTGTTGACGCCTAGTGCATTGTTTTCGATAAATGCGCGGCGCGGCTCCACTTGATCACCCATCAGCGTGGTAAATATTTCATCAGCAGCAATCGCGTCGTCGATTTGTACTTTAAGCAGGCGACGGACTTTGGGATCCATGGTGGTTTCCCATAGCTGCGACGGGTTCATCTCGCCCAGGCCTTTGTATCGCTGAATGCCCAGACCGTGCTTGGCTTCAACCAGGAGCCAGTCTAAAGCCTCCTTGAATGTGTCTACGGCCTGCTCTTTCTCTCCACGCTTGATTACGGCACCTTCTCCTAGCAGTCCTTGCAACATGATGGAAATACGGCTGATCTGGCGATAGTCCCCACCTACTAAGAAATCCGGATCAATAATGCAGCACTGCAAATTGCCATGTACATATTTGTTGATTTCCAAGCGATAAGTGGCTGTTTCCTGATTGAAGCCGACAATCACTTCAGAACCAGTGTGACCAAGTAATGGACGCAATTTTTCTGCCGCAGCTTCAGCGCCTTCTTTAGTGCTCATATCAAGCTCTGCGAGGTCATGAATATCCTGCAGGGCACGCAATACGCTTTCATCATATAACGAAGCCAAGCGACGGATGACAGCCTCGGTCAGCACCATCTGCTTGGCAATGGCTGCCAGCGGGTCACCTGTGATAGTTTCACCCCCTTCTCGGGTGAGCAGCTCAGCGCCTTTCAAGGCAGATTGCAATAAATATTCATCCAGCTCGTGCTGGTCTTTCAGATAACGCTCGTCCCTACCCTGCTTCACTTTATAGAGTGGCGGTTGAGCAATGTAGATGTGTCCGCGTTCAACCAGCTCGGTCATTTGGCGATAGAAGAACGTAAGCAACAAGGTACGGATATGGGCGCCATCAACGTCCGCATCCGTCATGATGATGATGCGGTGGTAACGCAATTTCTCGACGCTGAAGTCATCTTTGCCGATTCCGGTACCTAATGCCGTGATCAAAGTGGCGATTTCCTGCGAGGAAAGCAGCTTGTCGAAGCGCGCCTTTTCCACATTGAGAATCTTGCCCTTCAGCGGCAGGATCGCCTGGTTTTTTCGATCCCGGCCCTGCTTGGCTGAACCACCTGCGGAATCACCCTCCACCAGGTATATTTCACACAGTGCAGGGTCTTTTTCCTGGCAATCAGCCAGCTTGCCCGGCAGGCCCATGGTGTCCATTGCGCCTTTACGGCGTGTCATTTCACGAGCTTTACGCGCAGCTTCGCGCGCACGCGCTGCATCCACAATCTTGCCGCAGATGATTTTTGCATCGATCGGATTTTCCAGCAAAAATTCCGAAAGCTTATTCGAAACGACTTCTTGCACGACGGGCTGAACTTCCGAAGATACCAATTTATCTTTAGTCTGCGATGAGAATTTAGGCTCAGGGACTTTTACCGACAACACGCAAGTCAGGCCTTCGCGCATATCGTCACCACTAGTCTCTATTTTGGCCTTGGATGCCAATCCGCTTTGTTCGATATAGTTGTTGAGGGTGCGCGTCATGGCGCTGCGCAAACCGGTTAAATGGCTGCCGCCGTCACGTTGTGGGATGTTATTGGTGAAACATTGCACAGTCTCGGCGTAAGAGTCATTCCACTGCATGGATACTTCAATGATCATGCCGTCTTTTTCACCCCTGGCATAAAATGCCTTGGGATGCAGCACCGTTTTGGTACGGTTGATGTACTCCACAAAACCCTGAACCCCGCCGGAATATGCAAAGTTTTCACTTTTTCCATTGCGCTGATCCACGAGCTCAATCTTGACGCCGTTGTTCAGAAAAGATAGTTCGCGCAAGCGCTTGGCAAGAATATCGTAATGAAATTCAACATTGCCAAAAGTCTCGGTTGAAGGCATAAAATGCACCTCGGTACCTTTGCGCTCAGTAGTACCGGTCTCAACCAGCGGCGCAACTGCATTACCGTGACGAAACTCCATTTGATGCGCCACGCCATTACGGAAAATGCGCAAACGCAGCCAGTCTGACAAGGCATTTACAACAGATACGCCCACCCCATGCAGGCCGCCTGAGACCTTATAAGAGTTCTGGTCAAACTTACCGCCGGCATGAAGCTCGGTCATGACGATTTCAGCAGCGGAACGCTTAACTTTATTGTGGTCATCCTGCTTGATATCGGTAGGAATA
The DNA here is from genome assembly GCA_964494575.1 of uncultured Methylophilaceae bacterium. GTDB lineage: Bacteria > Pseudomonadota > Gammaproteobacteria > Burkholderiales > Methylophilaceae > JBCKUK01. Next base: position 6,452 of record CAZBSR010000043.1, read on the forward strand.
CCGCGACCGTTATCAGAAACGCTAATAGAATTATCAGAGTGGATAATGATTTTAATATCGTCGCAATGCCCGGCCAGTGACTCGTCTATAGCGTTATCGACCACCTCAAACACCATATGATGCAGGCCGCTGCCATCGGAAGTGTCTCCGATGTACATGCCTGGACGTTTGCGTACGGCGTCCAAGCCTTCAAGGATGGTAATACTGGTTGAATCGTAATCGTCTTTCTTGGTCATGGCTTAGGGTCTTATGTCTTGATTAACGTGGTTTCACGTGAAACGTTCTACGGAATTAAACTTGCTGCTAAATGCGCATGGGCATAACTACATATTTATAGTCGTCGTCATTCGGTACGGTTACCAGGCAGCTGCTATTGGCGTCAGCGAAAGAGAAAATTATATTTTCACTACCTACATTATTTAACACATCAATCATGTAGGTTACATTAAAGCCTATATCCAGCGCTTCTCCGGAGTAATTAATCTCCAATTCCTCTTCTGCTTCTTCCTGCTCACTATTGGTGCTGATCAAACGCAGGCTGTTATTTGCCAGCACCATCCGGATGCCCCGATATTTCTCGTTGGACAAAATGGATGCCCGCTGCATGGAAAGCAGTATTGCCGTGCGATCCACAGTAAAACTGTTTTGGTGCCCAATAGGAATGACACGCGTGTAATCAGGAAACTTGCCGTCAATCACCTTTGAAATTAAACGAATATCGCCGAAAGTGAAGTTAACCTGGCCTGCCGTTATTTCGATTGTAACCTCATCATCACTCTCATCCAGCAGCTTGATCAACTCAATCACCGTCTTGCGTGGCAGGATCAGTTCCTGCTTTTCATAATTCTGGCTTAACTCGGCAGACGTAAAGCTCAGGCGATGGCCATCGGTCCCGACCACATTCAACCGATTTGCAGTGACTTCAAACAAAAGGCCATTTAAATAATAGCGAATATCCTGCTGCGCCATGGCGAACTCTACCTGCTTGAACAAACGTTT
>CAZBSR010000043.1:7550-11258 GCA_964494575.1 uncultured Methylophilaceae bacterium
TGTTTTGCCTCCAGTAAAAGATTGGAGAGAATCGGCAAAGTATGTCGTCTTTCAACAATACCACTGACTGAGGTTAGCGGTTTAAGCAAGGTGTCGCGGTTTATTTTAATGTTCATCGGTTAAACCTGTCTTATAAATACTTTAAATAGATAAAAACATTAATAGTAATAGTAATGTGATCAAATTTTGTGAATTGACTAAATTATAACGTAAAATCAGTCACCTATGCTGTGCTATTAAGTCGGTATAACCATAGCAACTACTGTGGATAAAATGTTAATGGTTTTTCAGCTATATAAAAAACGCGTTCAATCCGTATTTCTGTGCACAGGTAATTCATAGGAATCAATCCCTGATTACTTGAACCAGAAATGCGATATCTCGTGAAACATTAGGATCATTTTGTCGTAACTGTTCAATCTCATCGCATGCATGCATTACTGTTGTGTGATGCCTGCTGCCAAATGCTTCGCCAATCTCCGGGAAACTATGATTGGTAAGCTCACGGGACAAGGCCATGGCTATTTGGCGAGGACGCGCAAAATTACGTGAACGCTTTTTGCTATACATCTCGGCTACTTTTATCTTGTAATAATCAGCAACAGTTTTCTGGATATTCTCCATTGTAATTTGTCTGCCGCGAACAGCGATCAAATCCTTCAAGGCTTCCTTGGCCAGACTCACATCTACAGAATGCCCGGTGAATTTTGCCATTGCTACAATACGATTCAAAGCACCTTCAAGCTCGCGTACGCTGGAACGGACTTGCTTGGCGATAAAAAAAGCAACATCTTCATGTAGATGAAATTTTGCCGCCTCGGCTTTTTTCAGCAAAATTGCCACGCGCATTTCCAGTTCTGGCGGTTCGACAGCGACTGTAAGACCCCAACTGAATCGTGTGCGTAGGCGCTCATCTACGTCCGCGATTTCCTTGGGGTAGGTATCGCAGGTAATAATAATTTGTTTTTTAGCTTCAATCAGGGAGTTAAACGCATAAAAGAACTCTTCCTGGGTGCGGCTCTTCTTGGCAAAGAACTGAATATCGTCGATGAGTAACAAGTCCAGGGAATGATACTGACGCTTGAATTCGTCGAAAGCTTTGTGCTCGTAAGCCTTGACTACATCCGATACGTAACGTTCTGCATGCAGGTAACGCACTTTGGCGTCTGGGCTGTGCTGTTTCAAGTGATTGCCAATCGCCTGTAGCAAGTGCGTCTTACCCAAGCCTACACCACCATAGATAAATAACGGGTTATAGGCTGTACCTGGATTTTCGGCCACTTGTATGGCTGCTGCACGGGCTAATTGATTAGCCTTGCCGGTAACAAAATTCTCAAAATTGAATGAGGAGTTCAATCCGCATAGTTCGCTGCTGGTTTTTGCTTTTTTAACCGGCTTGGCGGGCGGCTTTGCAGCAATAACAGCCTCGACGGCAGAACGAGATCCATTTAGAGGTGGTATGGAAGGAGATTCGCCATCCAGGGGTTTGTTGATCTTCGCATTTTCTACGGCCTGGGTACCTGTCTCCAGTAAGGCCAACTCAATCTGTATGGGCTGATCCAGTAACTCCTGGGCCAGCTTTTCTATACGCTGTAAAAAGCGATCCTTTACCCACTGTTGTACAAATCTGTTAGGCGCGATCAGGCGTACGGCCCCATTGCTAGTTTCGAACTGCAGTGGTTTTATCCACGTATTAAATTGTTGCGCGGAAAGCTCCTGCTGAAAGCGACCGAGACAAATAGACCAAAAATTTTCCATCGGTTACCCGATACCTCAGACTGAACATTAAGCGTGATTTTTGCCCGAACTGTATATTATTTGAATATTCGAGCGCCGATACCGTAACAGGAAAGCCAAAGAAAAACCGGGTTCCCTATCAAGCAGTTTAGAGGTCATTTTAGCCTGTTTACCCTAACTTATCCACAGGCTGAAAGCTTAAATTAGCGTCTAAATAAACATTGACAAAACAAGGACAAATCGGGTTAAATCATGCCCTCTTAAGAAATGCATAGAGTTATTGGAGATTTATTATGAAGCGTACCTATCAACCTTCAAAAGTTCGTCGTGCCCGCACCCATGGTTTCCTGGTGCGCATGCAAACTCGCGGTGGTCGTGCCGTAATTGCAGCACGTCGTGCCAAGGGCCGTGTACGCCTGGCCGTATAACTCGGTCGTAAACTTACGCTCTAGCAGGTGACTGCCATTTCGCATGATTTTGGTTTTCCCCGCCGAGTTAGGATTATTAAAACGGATGATTATTCATCCGTTTTTAATTTCAGGCGACGTATTTCCGGCAACTTTCTGGTTATACACTATCGATACAATGAGCTATCCTGGCCTAGGCTGGGCGTGGTAGTTGCTAAGAAGACCACGCATCTGGCTGTTAGCCGCAATTATATGAAGCGGGTTTTACGGGAACTCTTTAGAGTGAATCGCCAAAATTCGGGTTTGGGAAATATCGACTTGATCATCAGGACGCAAAAAACTTTTGCTCCTGCCGATTTCTGGCTAGTCAAGAAAGAGTTCGAAGAGTTGCTTGTGCAACTTCGTCAACGAACTAGTGCGAATAGCCATGCGGTTGGCGATCCGAAACAATGACAAGATTTTTAATAGGGTTGATAAAACTTTATCAGATCGCACTGAGTCCATACTTTGGACAACAGTGCCGCTTTACTCCCACTTGTTCCCAGTATGCTATTGAGGCCATTAATAAACATGGCGTTATCTATGGTGTGGCATATACACTACGCCGTCTGTCACATTGTCATCCATGGCACAATGGCGGCCATGATGCAGTGCCGTAATTGGTTTGATAATACCAGTACCACTTTTTATTTTTAGATAAGAGATTTATGGATACTAAGCGCTTGATTTTATTCGTCATATTTTCATTCTCCATATTGATGTTATGGGATGCATGGCAACGTCAGCACACACCAACTCCGGCCACCCCGGAAGCGCATCAGCTTAGTGATACCAGCATACCTACGGCTGCCAAAGGTGTTACGGCCGCCGCCAAGACCGAACTCCCCCAAGAGTCGGGTTTTAGACTGCAAACAGGGCAGCGCATCAATATAGAAACCGACCTGTTCAAGGCTGGCATCGAGACGGTAGGCGGTGATATACGCAAGTTCGAGCTCACCAAGCAGCTTGCTTCGGACTCCAGCAACAATAATTTCATGTTGCTGGATGATGCTGCCGCCCCCGTACTTTACGTGGCTCAAAGCGGTTTAATCGGCGACGACCTCCCTACCCATAAATCAGTATTCACCAGTGATGCGAGCAATTACAAGCTGCAAGATGGCAGCGATCAGCTTGAGGTTCGCCTTAGTTGGCTAGGTAGTAATGGCGTACAGGTTGATAAAATCTACACCTTCCACCGTGGTAGTTATCTTGTAAATATTGATTATCAGATCAAAAATGGCAGCCCGAATGCCATTGAGCCATCGGTTTATTATCAGATTGTGCACGATAGCAAGTCCAATCAAGGCTCGGCAATGATGCCGACCTTCACGGGCGGTGCCTATTTCACAGAAGCGGATAAATACAAAAAAGTAAAATTCGCGGATATGGCGAAGGCCGACCTTTCCAAACACACTCAGGATGGCTGGGTAGGTTTGGTGCAGCATTATTTTGTGGGTGCATGGATACCTAAAGAAGGATTGTCACGCGAGCTTTACACCAAGAAACTGGCCGATGATATTTTTTC
>CAZBSR010000044.1:0-11189 GCA_964494575.1 uncultured Methylophilaceae bacterium
CCAACCATGGCGACTTCCTGCTCAAATTCGAGGCACAGGAAAAAGAGCGCACCGGGCTGGCTAACCTCAAGGTCGAATACAACAGTGTGCATGGCTTCTATATCGAGATCAGCCGTGCCCAGGCCGAAAATGCACCCGCCGAATACCGCCGCCGCCAGACGTTGAAAAATGCCGAGCGCTTTATCACCCCGGAACTCAAGGCATTTGAGGATAAGGTACTGTCCGCCAACGACAGGGCGCTGGCGCGTGAGAAAGCGCTGTACGAAGCGTTGCTGGAAATGCTGCATCCGTATATTGGCGGCCTGCAGAAGAATGCAGCCGCGACTGCACAGATCGATGTGCTGTGCGCCTTTGCCGAACGTGCCGAAGCCCTAGATTATGTTGCCCCGCAGTTTATTGAAGAGACTGGCATCACCATACTTGGCGGCCGCCATCCGGTAGTCGAGCAGATCGCGCAGCCTTTCATCGCCAACGACGTCGTGCTCTCGCCTTATCGCCAGCTGCTGCTGATCACGGGGCCGAATATGGGCGGGAAATCAACCTATATGCGGCAGACGGCGCTGATCGTTCTGCTGGCGCATTGCGGCTGCTTTGTGCCGGCCAGTTCTGCCAGGATAGGCAATGTGGATCGTATCTTTACCAGGATAGGAGCTTCGGACGACCTTGCCGGCGGGCGATCCACCTTTATGGTGGAAATGACCGAGACCGCCAATATCCTGCACAACGCCACCGAACATAGCCTAGTGTTGCTGGATGAGATCGGCCGTGGCACATCTACCTTCGACGGGCTGGCGCTGGCCTGGGCGTGTGCGCGGCAGTTGCTGGAAAAGAACCGCAGCTACACCCTGTTCGCCACACATTATTTCGAGCTGACCCGGCTGGTGGATGAATTCAAGCAGGCCGCAAATGTACATCTGGATGCCGTCGAGCATGGTAACGGTATCGTGTTCCTGCATAGCGTTGAAGAGGGCCCGGCAAGCCAGAGCTATGGCTTGCAGGTGGCGCAACTGGCGGGGATTCCGAGATCGGTAGTGACAGCCGCCAAACGCAAGCTGGCCCAGCTTGAGCAGCAGAATATTGCGGCAGGCCCTCAGGCGGATATGTTTGTGGCGGCAGAAAGTGCCCCGGAGCCGAAACTGCATCCCGTTGTCGGCGAACTGGAAACGATAGAGCCGGATGAGCTGACGCCCAAACAGGCGCTCGATATACTGTACCGGCTCAAGCAACTGGCAAGCAACGGTTAGGACTTACTTTGCTTCCCGCGCCAGCAAGGCGCGCTTGCGCTCGACTCCCCAGCGGTAGCCTGATAACGCCCCGTCATTTCTCACCACGCGGTGGCAGGGAATAGCCACCGCCAGCGTGTTAGCCGCACATGCCCCGGCTACGGCGCGTACAGCCTTGGGCGAACCTATCCTTTGCGCAATATCGGAGTAACTCACTGTTGCGCCGACCGGGATCTCACGCAGCGCCTGCCAAACCCTTTGCTGGAATGCCGTCCCACGGATGTCCAGCGGCAGGTCGAGGCCTAGTGCCGGGGCCTCGATAAAACCTACCACCTGCGCGATGAGCTGCTCGAAATTTTTATCACCGCCGATCAGGTGTGCGCGAGGAAACTGATCCTGCAGGTCGCGAGCCAGCTGCTCCGGATCACTCCCCAGGAAAATCGCACAAACCCCCCGGTCACTGCTTGCCACCAGTATGGAACCCAGCGAGCACTCACCTATGGCAAACCTGATTTCGGTATTGGCGCCGCCAGCGCGGTAATTCGATGGTGTCATGCCAAGAACCTGGCTCGATTTTGCATAAAAACGGCTGCTTGAATTGTATCCGGCCTCAAAGATCGCGTCTGTCACCGTCCCGCTTCTGCCCAGTTCCTCCCTGACGCGCTGGGCACGGTGCGCAACCGAATAGGCTTTAGGCGTTAGCCCGGTGATGGCCTTGAATACACGGTGGAAATAGTAGGTGCTCATCCCTGCGGCACCTGCCAGTTCATCAAGATTCGGCGGCGTTTCAGAATTTTCAATAAGCTGGCAGACTCTGCCGACAGTGGCTGCATGCTGCTCAGCCAGTGCCGGCTGGTCAGGCCTGCAACGCTTGCAGGGCCGGAATCCGGCACGCTCTGCATCTTCACATGTGGTATGGAACTGCACATTCTCGGGCCGGGCAGGGCGTGCTGCGCAGGATGGGCGGCAATATACGCCCGTTGTTTTCACCGAGTAATAGAAGGTGCCGTCAGCAGATACATCCCGCGCGACAACCGCGGCCCAGCGTGGATCGTTAAGTGTTGCGGCGGCCCGCTGCATATTTTTATCCGATACATTCATCACATTTCCTTTTCCCACTAAACATGGACAACGTCAATGTAACAATTGCATCAATCCATCACACTCCGACTCTTGCTTTTGAATTCTGGTAATGGCACACCATAAAAAAAGCACCAGGGGCCTGGTGCTTTTTAGACTGCTCGATTACTTAGTTTGATTATGGACTAGTGGTGATGGCCGCCAGCACCATGCACATGGCCGTGCTCGACTTCTTCCTTGATAGCACTGCGTACGGCGGTGATGGTGGCCTTAAACAGGACGCGCTCACCGGCCCAAGGATGATTGCCATCCACAATGACCTTGCCGTTTTCGATGTTGGTGATGGTGTAAAGAATCACTTCGCCGCTGTCGTCTTCGCCCTCGAATTGCATGCCGACTTTAAGATCCGCAGCGGGGAAAGCCGATGACGGTTCCATTTGCACCAGCTCTTCGTCGTAGTCGCCAAAGGCATCGCCTGGTTCCAGCGTGATTTCCACAGTGTCGCCCACTGATTTGCCATGCAGTTCCTCTTCCACGCGCGGGAAGATATTGTCATAGCCGCCATGCAGGTAGCTGACCGGGTCGGTGCTGGATTCGAGGATTTCGCCTTCGCTATTGCGAAGTTCGTAAGTCATTGTAACAACAGTGTTCATGGCGATTTGCATGATTAGAGGTCCAGTCTAAGAATATGTAGGGAGATTTTGTTTAATTCAAGAGCGTTTTTGATCAGGGGAGGGTCTTAACGAAATCCAGGATTTCGGCCGCATGGCCTTTGGCGACGACACCATATTGGACATGGCGTAGCGTACCTTCGGCATCGATGACGAAAGTGGAGCGGACGATGCCCATTTTATGCACGCCATCCTTTTCCTTTTCCTGCCAGACGCCGTATTTTTCGCACACCTTGCCGTCCACATCAGCCAGCAGGCTCACTGTCAGGCCATGCTTGTCGCTGAAATCAGCGTGGCTGATGCAGTCGTCTTTGCTTACGCCCAATACCAATGTATTGTGCGCGACGAATTCGTCTTCCAGGTCGCTGAACTCGATGGCTTCCACGGTACAGCCGGGCGTGTCGTCTTTCGGGTAAAAATAAAGCACGACTGTTTTACCGCGCAACCTGGAAAGCTTCAGCATCTCCATATTGGCGTCCGGCAAGGAAAAGTCGGGGGCGGGAGAGCCAGTTTCCAGTTTAATGAGATCAGCTTGCGGCATATTTAACTTGATGAGGTGAACTGCAGTTATGAAAGGCCTAATTCTAACCGATTTCTGTTCGCACGGCTCTAATCGCATCTGTTCACATAGTGATCTATTCGTACTCTATTCAGCTAGCGTAATACGCTATGATTCAAGCTATGAAAAAATCGAACAGGCCACATACAACCATGCTTGGCGGCATCAGTCCGCAAGAATTCCTCGAAGAGTACTGGCAGAAAAAACCGTTGCTGATCCGGGGAGCCGTGCCCGGTTTCACGGGACTTCTAAGTGCCGATGAACTGGCTGGCCTGGCATGCGAAGATGATGTGCAGTCACGGCTGGTAAGCCAGGTGCGCGGTAAATGGCAACTGGAACAAGGTCCTTTTGCTGAAACACGTTTCGCCAGCTTGCCGGTCAAAGACTGGACATTGCTGGTACAGGGTGTGAATCACCATCTGCCGTCAGCAGCGGCATTGCTAAAGCAGTTCGACTTTATTCCTTATGCGCGCCTGGATGATTTGATGGTGAGCTATGCCCCGGATGGCGGCGGCGTGGGACCTCATTTTGATTCTTATGATGTATTCCTGCTGCAAGGGCAGGGGAAAAGGCTGTGGCGTGTAAGCGCGCAGACCGATTTGACCCTGATCGATGGCGCGCCATTAAGGCTGCTTGAGAACTTTGAAACGGAAAATGAGTGGGTGCTGGAGCCTGGCGATATGCTCTACCTGCCGCCGCAAATCGCGCATTGGGGCATTGCGGTGGGCGACTGCATGACTTATTCCATCGGTTTTCGCGCACCGTCTGCGCAGGAACTCGCAACCCAGTTTCTCGGCCACCTGCAAGAGAGCATATGCCTGGAAGGCATTTACGCGGATCCCGACCTCAAGCTGCAAAAACATCCGGCAAAAATCAGCGCCGACATGGTGGAGCGCGTAGCTGATATTTTGAAAAGCATAAAATGGGACAAGCAGGAGATAGCCAGTTTTCTAGGTAATTATTTGTCCGAGCCTAAGGCGCATATCGTGTTCGATCCGGCGAGAAAGCTCAGCCGTGATGCATTTTGTAAAAAAGTGAAAGCCAATGGTATAGAGCTGAGCCTGAAAAGCCTGGCTCTATTTGATAATCAGCGATTTTTCATTAATGGCGAGCTGCTTGATATGTCCGCTGAGCACATCGCTGGGCATACAGAGGTATTAAAGCTACTCGCGGATGAGCGGTATGTGGCCGCCGAGTATTTTAATGATGAGAGCCTGATCGGCTCCGAATTGGTCAATATCCTTTATGAGTGGCATCAGCATGGGTATTTGCAGATTCCTCGAAAGTAAGGAGGCGAATAAATGGCAGAACCGAAAACCAGCGTAAAAAACGGCATAGCCGAAGAGTTGACGCCCAATGTCATACTGCTCGGGGAGCGGGCCTTTGAAGCTGCAACTTTACTATTAATTGTTCAAGCCGAGCGCGAGTTGCTGATTTTTGATCCTGATCTATCGCGGGGCGGTTATCAGGGGTTGCAATGCTATGAAGCGTTGCGCGATTTTCTGGAGAAAGACCGGCAGAACCGGTTGGTCATCGTGTTGCACGAGGCCGATTTTTTCTCTGCGCATTGCCCGCGTTTGCAGTACTTGTTTCAGACCTATAGCCACGCCATATCCATTTACGTGACGGATGAAAGTGCGTGCGTGGCACAGGATGCCTTTATCCTGGCCGATGGAAAGCATTACCTGCACCGTTTTCACATTAACCAGGCCCGATTCAAATATGTCCTGGACGATGAGGCCGCTATAAAGCCGTTACAGGAGCGCTTTGACCAGTTGCTTGAGGCAACCAGCTCGGCAATTTTTGCCACCTCTACAGGATTATGAACGGAGATATCCAGTGCGCAAGTTACTGACAGCAGCCTGTTTTATGGCCATGGGCCTGGTAATGAATAGCGCCTGGGCGCAGCCCGAACTGAAAATTATTACCTTGCAGCATCGTTTCGCACAGGATTTGCTGCCGGCGATACAGCCGCTGGTGGGGGAGGATGGTACTGCCAGCGCAGTTGATAATCATCTTTTTATTCGCGCGGCGCCAGATCGCATGCAGGCTATTGAGCAGGTGATAGCCACACTGGATGTGACGCGCAAAAATGTACGAATAACGGTCAGTCACACTAATGCCAGCCAGACTCAGGGTCGTGGTGCAGGTGTCAGCGGCCGGGTGCGGTCGGGGGATGTGGAAATCCAGACGTCGCGCGATGGATTCGATAGTACAAGGGATGGGCTCAGAGTGGATATCGATGACCGGCAAGGTAGCACTCTGAGCAGTGGTACGGAATTCGTCACGGTCATGGATGGCGAGCGGGCGTTTATCCGCGTCGGGCAGTCTGTGCCCTATACGCAGCAATGGGTGCAGATCACGCGGCGCTATATAACCACCGCCCAAACAACAGCGTTTCAGGATATTACTACCGGCTTCGCAGTCCGTCCGCGTTATATCGGGGATCAGGTCGAGCTGGAGATTACGCCGCGGATTGCGAGCCTCAGTCGTGGAAATGTCATTGATTTTGAAGAGTTATCGACCATTGTGCGAGTGGTGCCAGGACAATGGTTTGATGTGGGCGGCAACATGCAGTCCAGGGATGATGTCAGCCGGGCCATCTTGAGTCAGCGCACAGGATCGGGTAGCCGCAGCAATCAGCTGAGAATTAAGGTCGATTAATTTCCGGGTGAAATTGATTTAGGCGATATTTTTTTGAGAAACTTGTCGGAAGTTAATAAAAATACTGGTTTTTTACTGTTTTTTTTTTAGAGAGCTGGTAAAATTCTGCGCATTCGGTGGCTCGAGATTGAGTTAACCGTAACTGGTTCACATTTATAGTTTAATCGTTAAGGGAAAAAAAATGACTCGCTCAATTCTGCTCGCCGCTCTGATGGCTCTTGCTCTAACCGCTTGTGGTGAAAAAGCCGCTGAAGAAGCTGCTCCTGTTGAAGCTGCACCAGCTGCTGAAGCTGCTCCTGCTCCAGCACCTGAAGCTGCTCCTGCTGAAGCCGCACCAGCTGAAGCTGCTCCTGCTGAAGCCGCACCGGCCGAAGCTGCTCCTGCTGAGCCAGCTCCAGCAAACTAAGTAATCGTTGATTGGCCGGCTTTAGCCGGTCGAAAGACAAACAAAAAGCCGAATTAATTCGGCTTTTTGCATTTAGGGCGGGCATTTAGATAATCTGCCGCCAATCGAATCCTTGTTGCTGATCCGCAATCCCTATCCATTCTGGCGTGCAGCCTAGTGCGCCGCTTAAGGCCTTTCTAGCAAGGGCTGGCAAGTTGTTTTTTGCGCTCAGGTGCGCGGCAACAATATGTTGCAGCTTGCTGTTGTCCAGGCTGGCCAGTAATGCCGCAGCACAGGCGTTATCCAGATGTCCGAGACGGCTGCTCACACGCTGCTTGAGTGAGCGGGTGTAGGGACCCGTCATCAGCATATCCAGGTCATGATTGCATTCCAGTGCGAGTGCATCACATCCGCTAAGCATTGCTTCTATATAAGGGGTAGAGGTGCCGGTATCGGTCAGTACGCCGATCTTTCGCGCGCCATCACCGACAACAAACTGCACTGGCTCACGGGCGTCGTGCGGCACCGGGTAGGGATGCACCTGCAAATCGCTAACGGTAAAAGCCGTATGGCTATCGATCAGGTTGATCTTGAAGTCAGGCTGTCCTGGTAGAAGGCGCTCCACCATGGAGTATGTGCCGTGAGTCAGCCAGACCGGGATGCTATATTTCGCGGCCAGCTTGAAAACGCCGCCAACATGATCTTCATGCTCATGTGTCACCAGGATGCCGGCAAGATTATGGGCATCTACGCCAAGTCGTCCCAAGCGTACCAACGTATCCCGAATACCAAACCCGCAGTCCAGCAGAAGCTGCGTGGACTTTGCTTCTATAATCAGGCTGTTGCCTGCGCTGCCGCTACCCAGTGAAGCAAAACGCATGCTTGCGCTTTCTCCGGCTTGAGCTATTTCAGCTGCTCATACAGCAGCTTGATGATACGGTTTGCAGTATTCGAACGATTACGTTTGTCATCCTTGTCGACGATCGTGATTTGCGAGCCGGTGCCGTTTTCATTGCTGGCTACTTTGACCCGGTATTGTTTTTCCGGGTCTACGGTTGTACTTTCGTCAACTTTCCAAAATTCGAGCTTATCCAGCAAGCCTTTTTCCGAGCCTTTCTTTGGTGCCGGCTCCTCCTGGGCTTCCTGCTTTTTGTCGTCATCGCCCCAGAACTTCAATGTATCGAGCAGGCCTTTCTTTTTCTCGGGTGCGTCATCTATCCCCGCATCCGAGTAGCGAACAAAAAACAGGCCGCTAGAGCGATCCCTGTCCTCAACTACAAATCCGACACGATCCAGCGCCAATCCCACACGCCTCCATGCGCGATCGAATTGGTCATTGGTCGCAAGGGTGATCGTGCCATCGGCCGCCTTGCTGACCGTTGCACGCTCTTCGTTGCTAACTGCTGCAACTACGCTACGTGATTTTTTCTCATCTACACCAAGGCGCACCATCAGGCGGCGCAATAGTTCCGCATCGATGTCTTCAGCATCCGCCCTGACTTCGTCATCCTTTGTCCGGGGTTTCTTGAGCGCGTAGCCATTTTCCATTTCACCGACGCTTGTGCGTACCCGTTCTTTTCCATCATCCGGAATGTCGCTTATTGAGCGGTGGCTCATGTAAATCTCGGTCGTGCCCTCAGACTGACCGCGATCTATACGGGTGCGGAATTTCTGGCGATTCTTGAGATTATTCAACTTGTCCAGCCAGCCCTGGAATTTATCCAGGTAATTGCCTTTTTCATCCTGTGTCAGGCTGGATGGGTCTACCCATTCGGTTTCCATGACGCCGGTTTGCGGATTCTCTACGCGTACCGCAAAGCCCAACTCTGTCCAGAATTCACGAATAACCGGCCATACTTTTTCCGCTGGCGCATCTACTACCAGCCAGCGTTGCGAGCCGGCACGCTCGAGGCGGACATTGTCCGCGTTAGGCAGGATTTTTTCCTGCTCAAGTGTGCCGCCGGCCTGATCCTGGCTATAGCTGGAATAAGTCGTTGCGCCGCCGGGAACGGAAAAAGTATCACTGGATGAAACCGAGGTCAGGTCCGGGGGCACTTCCAAAGGCCGCGAACGGCCAGCGCCCTTGTAATCAGGAGTGGTGTCAATAAAGGGGATAGAGTCGCAGGCAGTTAAAGAAAGCATCAACAAGCCGGTTAGCGCAAGATTTTTGAAATTGGATCGGTTCATTCAGGTTCTCTTTAAATTTGGGAAACTACAGTTAAAACCATGCTGTTAAATAGAAGCGCTTTTCATGGCGCTGCGTAATGTATCTTCATATCCGGCTGACAATGGTACCAATGGCAAGCGGATACCCGGGCCGATCAGCTTCATCTGCTGCAATACCCATTTCACTGGAATCGGGTTAGCTTCGACAAACAGTTTTTGGTGAAGTGCGAATAGTTTTGCATTTATCGTGCGGGCCTGTAACGCATCGCCCCGCAGTGCAGCGACGGTCATTTCATGCATCAGCCTGGGGGCCACGTTGGCTGTGACCGAAATCACGCCGCGCCCACCCAGCAGGATAAGTGACATACACGTAGCATCGTCGCCGCTGTAAATGGCAAAATCTTTGGGGGTGCGTATTACCAGGTCTGTAGCGCGCTCCATATTGCCGGTGGCGTCCTTGATACCGACGATGTTGGGGATTTGCGCGAGGCGCAGGGTAGTGTCATTGGCGATATCGCAGCCTGTTCTGCCAGGCACATTGTAGAGAATCTGCGGAATGTCGACTGCCTCAGCGACTGCCCGGTAATGCTGGTAGAGACCTTCCTGAGTAGGCTTGTTGTAGTATGGCGTCACCAGCAGGCAGGCGTCCGCACCCAACGCCTTGGCCTGCTTGGTCAGCACGATAGCCTCACGCGTTGAATTGGCGCCCGTGCCGGCAATCACCGGAATGCGGCCCGCAGTGTGCTCAACCGCAGTGCGCATCAACAGGCAATGCTCATCGAAATCGACCGTAGGCGACTCGCCTGTCGTACCGACGATGACAATCCCATCGGTGCCCTGATCAACATGAAAATCGATGAGTGAACGCAATGAATCGAGGTCTAACGTCCCATCCTCATGCATGGGCGTGACGATGGCAACAAAACTGCCTTGCAACATGATTAACCTGACAATTATTTGATATCGCGCATTTTAACCGAAACTGCAAGAATACGCTTTTATCGGATCAGTATTCCTCAGAGCTTCTGATTGTAAAAATATAACCACATCTTATAGCCGGGCTTTATGACAGGTGGATTAAAGCTAGTATAATTTCCCAATCCGTTTTTGTAGCTCCCTGGCCGATGTAAATATGCTGCAACACTACCTTTTAATTATTATCAGCACGGTGTTGGTAAACAATATCGTCCTGGTCAAGATATTGGGCCTGTGCCCATTCATGGGGGTTTCCAAAAAACTGGAAGCTTCCATCGGCATGGCACTGGCTACGACATTTGTACTCACTGTCGGTTCAGGCACCAGCTATCTAATTAGCCATTACCTGCTGGGGACGGAGTTGTTCTACCTGCGCACCCTGTCTTTTATCGTGGTGATTGCCGGGGTAGTGCAGTTCACGGAAATGTTCCTCGAAAAGACCAGCCCAGTACTTTATCAATCGCTGGGCATCTATCTGCCGCTCATCACCACCAATTGCGCCGTATTGGGTATTCCGCTGCTGAATGTGCAGGAAAATCATAATTTCACTGAATCCCTGCTGTTTGGATTCGGCGGGTCGATCGGTTTCTCTATGGTACTCATATTGTTCGCGTCCATGCGTGAGCGTATAGACGTGGCAGACGTGCCGGTGCTGTTTAAAGGCAACGCTATCGCTATGGTGACTGCTGGCTTGATGAGTCTGGCTTTTATGGGTTTTGCCGGGTTGACACGTTAAATGTTGTCCGCCTTGTATGTCATGATCGGCCTGGCTTTGTTGCTGGGCGTCATCCTCGGATATTCAGCCCTCAAGTTCAAGGTGGAAGGCGACCCACTGGTTGCGCGCATTGACGCTATCCTGCCGCAGACGCAGTGCGGCCAGTGCAGCTATCCCGGCTGCAAGCCCTATGCCACCGCCATTGCTAAAGGTGAGGCCGATATCAATCAATGCCCGCCTGGGGGTGAGGCTGGCGTACGAGCGCTGGCAGATCTGCTGGGCGTGGAATATAAACCGCTGAACGCCGAGCATGGTGTGCCCAAGCCCAAGTCAGTGGCGCTGATCGATGAGAACATCTGTATCGGCTGCACCCTGTGCATCCAGGCCTGCCCGGTGGACGCCATCCTTGGCGCCGCCAAGCATATGCATACAGTGATTGCATCGGAGTGCACCGGCTGTGAGCTTTGTGTCGCGCCATGCCCGGTGGACTGCATCAGCATGGAGCCGATAGCCGAATCCCCCGAAAACTGGAAATGGCGTTACCCCGTATTTGAAATCAAGCCTCAGAGCGCTATGGCAGGCGCGCCATGAACGCGATTGTGAACTGGAGCAAGTTATTCAAGTTCAACGGCGGGGTACATCCGCCGGAGCATAAACTTGAGTCTACCCATGCGCCTATAAAAGTACTGCTGCCGCCACAAAAACTGGTGCTGCCATTACGCCAGCATGTCGGCAATATATCCAAGCTGCA
>CAZBSR010000045.1:0-10917 GCA_964494575.1 uncultured Methylophilaceae bacterium
ACCAGGTCAATCACCTTGATACCTGTTTCCAGCAAATCTACGGAAGGGGAGAGCTCTTCAAAGCTTGGTGCTTTCTGGTGAATAGAGCGGCGTTCATCGCACTCGATCGGACCTGCATCATCAATCGGGCGGCCTAGCACGTCCATGATACGGCCCAATGTGCCGTTACCGACTGGCACAGTGATCTGGCCGCCAGTGGACCTGAACTTCATGCCACGGCTCAAGCCATCGGAAGAGCCCATGGCAATGGTACGGACAATGCCGTCGCCAAGTTGCTGCTGGACTTCAAGAGTCAGCCCGACTTCTGCTGTTGAGCCTTCTTCATCGATGATTAGCGCATCGTAAACCTTGGGCATCTGGTCACGCGGAAACTCAACGTCAACCACAGCACCAATACACTGCACCACTTTACCTACATTTGCTTGATTCGCCATTTTCTCTAGTCCTAACTCACTTAGTCAGTTTTTAAATTTGCTATATATTTCTTTGCTTAGGATACCGCCGCAGCGCCGCCTACAATTTCAGAAATTTCCTTGGTGATCGCCGCCTGACGAGCCTTGTTATAAACCAGCTTGAGTTCACCGATTACATTCTTTGCATTATCCGAAGCCGATTTCATGGCCACCATGCGCGCACTTTGCTCGGACGCCATATTTTCGGCCACTGCGTGGAATATGAGCGATTCGATATAGCGCGTCATCAGGTCGTCCAGGACCAGTTTGGCATCGGGCTCGTAAATATAATCCCATGGACCTTTTATGCTATCCACTTCCCCCTCAGAAAGCTGGTCTGCAGATAGTGGCAGCAATTGCTCCAGAACCGGCTCCTGCTTCATGGTGTTGATGAACCGGGTGAACGAGATGAATAACTGGTCGATTTCACCAGCTACATAAGCATCCAGCATCACCTTGACTGGCCCGATCAATCTATCCATATGTGGCTTGTCGCCCAATCCGATGACGTGCGATTTAACATTGCCGCCGACACGGTTCATGAATCCGAAACCCTTATTACCTATGGTACTGACTGCTACGCCCTGACCGCTGCTTTCCCAAGCCTTCATCTGGTTCAACGACAGACGCAGAACATTGGTATTCAAGCCGCCGCACAGGCCTTTGTCAGAACTCACCACGATCAGGCCTATATTCTTGACCGTATCGCGCTTGACCATATAGGCATGCCGATATTCCGGATTGGCTTTGGAGAGGTGGGCCGCCACAGTACGGATCTTTTCCGCGTAGGGACGGGCTGCACGCATACGATCCTGCGCCTTGCGCATTTTCGATGCAGCAACCATTTCCATTGCCTTGGTGATCTTGCGCGTGTTCTCTACGCTCTTGATCTTGGTGCGGATTTCTTTGCTATTAGCCATAGTTAATATATCTAGCTTTAATAAGCGTTATTAGCTTTGAAGTCCTGGATTGCAGCTTCAACAGCTTTTTCGTCATCACCGGCAAGATCCTTGGTGGACTCAATCTTGTCCATCAGGTTTTTATACTTGGAGTGCATGAAGGAATGAAGGGCTACTTCAAATGGCAATGCACGGGCAACCGGCACATCATCAAAGTATCCCTTGTTGGCAGCAAGCAATGTCAACGCCATCTCAGAAACACTCAATGGTGCGTACTGTGCCTGTTTCATGAGCTCGGTAAACATACGACCGCGCTCCAGCTGCTTGCGTGTAGCCTCATCCAGATCAGATGCAAACTGCGCGAACGCAGCCAGCTCACGATATTGAGCCAATGCCAGACGTACACCACCGCCAAGCTTCTTGATGACTTTGGTCTGTGCGGCGCCGCCAACGCGTGATACTGAAATACCGGCGTTGATAGCAGGGCGGATACCGGCGTTGAACAAGTCGGTTTCCAGGAAGATCTGGCCGTCAGTGATTGAAATCACGTTGGTCGGCACGAATGCAGATACGTCACCCGCCGCTGTTTCAATGACTGGCAATGCGGTCAATGAACCGGTTTTGCCTTTGACCGCGCCATTGGTAAATTTTTCTACGTAATCTTCATTGACACGTGCAGCACGCTCGAGCAGGCGCGAGTGGATATAGAACACATCGCCTGGATAAGCTTCGCGGCCCGGGGGACGGCGCAGCAGCAGGGAGATTTGACGGTAGGCAATCGCCTGTTTGGTCAAATCATCATAAACAATCAAGGCATCCTCGCCGCGATCACGGAAATATTCGCCCATGGTGCAGCCAGCGTAAGGCGCAATGAATTGCAGCGCAGCAGAATCGGATGCTGCTGCAGCGACCACGATGGTGTATTCCATCGCGCCGTGCTCTTCCAGTTTGCGTACTACGTTGGCGATAGTCGATGCCTTCTGGCCAATCGCAACATAGATACAGGTCATGTTCTGACCCTTTTGATTGATGATGGCATCAACCGCTACAGCTGTCTTACCGGTCTGGCGGTCACCAATAATCAATTCGCGCTGGCCCCGGCCAACCGGCACCATGGAGTCAATAGACTTGAGACCGGTCTGCACTGGCTGCGAAACCGATTTACGCGCAATCACGCCCGGCGCAATCTTTTCAATCTTGTCTGTCATTTTGGCGTTGATAGGGCCTTTGCCGTCGATCGGCTGTCCTAGCGCATCCACAACACGTCCAATTAGCTCGGGGCCGACCGGCACTTCCAGAATGCGGCCTGTACATTTACAGATATCGCCTTCGGTAATGTGCTCATAATCGCCCAGAACCACCGCACCAACGGAGTCACGCTCCAGGTTAAGTGCCAGGCCGAAAGTGTTGCCCGGGAATTCGATCATTTCGCCAGCCATTGCATTGGACAGGCCGTGGATGCGAACAATGCCGTCAGTCACCGAAATGACCGTGCCCTGGGTACGCGACTCGGCGCTGGTAGAAAAATTCTCTAGTCTGCTTTTAATCAGTTCACTGATTTCTGATGTAGATAACTGCATTACTCTGTCTCCTGACTTTAAGACCTAGGCTTTAAGCGCGTAGGCCATCTCTTGTAATTGGCCACGGACGGAAGCGTCAATGACCGTGTCGCCAATAACAATTTTGATTCCGCCTATAATTTCCGGGTCGACTTTGATGCTTGTTTCAACTTTCTTGCCAAATTTTGTTTCCAGGCGCTGCACTAAAGCCTTTACTTCACTATCGGACGGCTGGACTGCAGCTGTAATCTCTGCCTCCAATACACCTTCATCCTGCGCCTTAAGTTCTTCAAATGCCCGGGCTACCTCCGGCAATAAGGCCAAACGGCCGGATTCCACCAGCAACTTGATCATGTTTTCGCCGGCCTTATCCAGCTTTTTTTCGCAGACGGACAGAAACAAACGCTCCAAGTCGCTCGCAACCACTTTCGGGTTATCGATAACGGCCTTCATTTGTGGGTCAGAAGCTATCGCAGAGGTGAAACTCAGCATCTCTGACCAGCGCGACAGCGCATTTTGTTCCTTCGCCAGGCGAAAGGCCGCTACTGCGTAAGGCCTGACAATCGTGATTGCATCCGCCATAGCGCTCTACAGTTCCTGTGCGATAGTAGTTAACATTGCAGCATGCTGTTTGGCATCAATTTCCTTGCGCAAGATCTTTTCTGCGCCAGATATCGCCAATGCCGAAACCTGCTGACGCAAGCTTTCCTTGGCACGGTTTACTTCCTGGTCGATTTCCGCTTTGGCGCCTATCAGAATCCGGTCGCCTTCAGCCTTGGCTGCATCTTTGGCTGCCTCGATGATCTCGACGGCGCGCTTTTCCGCCTGCACGATGATTTCCGTAGCACGATGCTTCGCTTCATTTGTCAGTTCGGCAGAACGTCTGGAAGACTGCTCCAATTCGTTTCTGCCGCGCTCGCCAGCTGCAAGACCATCCGCAATCTCTTTTTGGCGTTGCTCAATTACGCTGAGCAGGGGCGGCCACACAAATTTTACGGTGAACCATATAAAAATTGCGAACGTGATCGCTTGTGCAATTAATGTAAAGTGAATATTCATTATTACCCTCACATACCGAGCCGATGGCGGCCCGGTAACCCTAATTTAATAAACTACTGTGTAACTGCGCTTAGAAGCGGATTGGCGAAGGCGAACATCATAACGATACCTACGCTGATAATGAATGAAGCATCAATCAGGCCCAAGAGCAGGAATACGCGCCCTTGCAGTGCCGGCATTAATTCTGGCTGGCGAGCAGCGCCTTCCAGGAAGCTGGAGCACATGATACCCACGCCAATACAGGCGCCTGCCGCGCCCAAACCTACCATTAAACCAATCCCGATTGCCATATAGGCTTGAATCATCGCTACGTTTTCCATGTCATTCCCTTTCAAATATTTAAGAGTGGTTACTGCAAAAAAACAAAAAACCTTTAGTGGCTATCATGCGCCATCGAGAGATAAACTGCGGTCAGCATCATAAAAATGAACGCCTGCAACACAACGATCAGAATATGAAAAATAGCCCAGCCGGCGCCTAGGATGCTTCCAAAGATTGTGCCTGCTACTCCCGTTGCCGCCCACATACCGAGCAAAAGGAAAATCACTTCGCCCGCATACATGTTGCCGAAAAGACGCAGTGAGTGGGAAAGTGGCTTTGATATGTATTCAATCATGTTGAATACGAAGTTAGCGAAGAACAGAAGGGGGCCGAATACAATGCCCCAGATGCTTTTGAAGTTGGGGCTACCAAAAGGGCTACAGAAAAGCTCATGCAACCAGCCACCGAAGCCCTTGACCTTGATGGCGAAGAAAATCATTAAAAACCAGACGGTTAAAGCCAAGGCAAATGTGGTATTCACGTCAGAAGTCGGAACCCCGCGCCAGTGCTCAAGGCCGATGAAGTGATAAAATTGCGCCATGATGTCGATAGGCAGAAAGTCCATCGCATTCATCATGAGCACCCATACAAATACCGTAAATGCCATGGGTGCGATAAACGCATGGCGATTACCATGGAATATCCCCTTAACCTGGTCATCTACAAAATCAAACAGCAATTCCACGCAGGCCTGACGCCGGCCGGGCACGCCGGAGGTAGCACCACGGGCTATCCACCACAAAACGCCCAATGTAACGATACCCAGCAGGGCAGACGTAACCAAAGTATCGATATGCAGAGTCCAAAAGCCGTTATCACCTATCTGCTTCGCGTTAAAAGTCAGATGGTGAGTAATGTACCCTGAAGGCGTTAAACTTGTTTCTGTAGCCATAAGCTATAAACCTTAACGATTGTCTTTTTTATCCATGGCAAAAAACGCCGTTCCAGAAAGCAGAGCTGCAGCCGCCAGCGCTAAAATAAGTGCGAACGGCACAATACTCTCTGCGTAAACTTTAAATCCAGCCAACAGCACCAGGATAATTATCAATATCTTGGCAGCTTCAGCTTTAAGCAGGCTAAACAGTATTGCGCCTGAATTTAAACTGTTCTTGCTACCCTTGGCTATGCGAGCAGCAACAAACCCACCGATCAATACAGCGCCGCCGCCGATGAGCGCCGAGACTGCGCCGGGCAAACCTGAAAACCAGTAAGCTATTAAGGCGATCGTGAAGGTGCTGATGGACTGCCACTTTGCTGCTTGCTTGTAAAGCAAGGTTGTATCTATGCTGTTGTTTTCGCTTGCGTCTTTACGTTTATTTTCCAT
Organism: uncultured Methylophilaceae bacterium; assembly: GCA_964494575.1. Taxonomy (GTDB): domain Bacteria; phylum Pseudomonadota; class Gammaproteobacteria; order Burkholderiales; family Methylophilaceae; genus JBCKUK01. The sequence continues at coordinate 5,615 of CAZBSR010000045.1, forward strand.
CAGAAGCATTTCCTAAAATATCGGAATTACATCCGAGAAAATAACAAGCCCCGAATTGTCTTGTTTAATGCAAAACAAGTCAAGCCTATCAGGGTTGTAATCTTTTAATAATGCCATCAAGCTGGTCCAAACTGACAAATCTAATGGTCAGGCTTCCCGCGCCAGTTTTGCTTGCCTGGATTTGCACCGAAGCACCAAGGGTTTCAGACAGCGTCTCCTGCAAGCGCTGCACGTCCTTATCCTGTTTTGGCTTCGCCGATGGCTTTTGGCTTAATGTCAGGCGTTTTACCAATTGCTCTGCTTCGCGCACTGATAATTTTTTGCTGGCTACCTGTTCTGCCGCCATGATTTGCCTAGCGCCTTCCAGCCCCAGCAGGGCACGCGAGTGACCCATGTCAATCTCGCCCTGCATGAGCATGGCCTGTACCGGTGCCGCCAGATTCAGCAAGCGCAACAGATTGGTAACTGCAGTACGCGAGCGCCCTACAGCCTCCGCCGCCACCTGATGTGTCATGGAAAACTCATCGATCAGGCGCTTAATGCCTTGGGCTTCTTCGAGCGGATTCAGGTTTTCACGCTGGATATTCTCGATCAGCGCCATCGCCAGTGCAGACTCGTCCGGAATGTCGCGCACCAGCACCGGCACCTCCTGCAAACCCGCCAGCTTCGATGCGCGCCAGCGGCGCTCACCGGCAATGATCTCATAACGCTCATTTGCCAGTTGGCGAACCAGTATGGGCTGCATGATGCCCTGCGCCTTGATCGAATCAGCAAGGGTAACCAGGGAAGCCTGATCCATTTGTGTACGCGGCTGGTATTTGCCCGGCTGCAATTGCTCTACTTTAAGCATGCGCAGGGAGTCTGCCTCCCCAACACTACCCATATCACCTGCCAACAGAGAGTCTAAACCACGGCCCAGGCCTTTAAGCTTTACCATTTTTTATTCCCCGGTATTAATTGAGGGTCACTAAGCATTGGCGACTGCCTCGTTCCTGACTGCGCGGTTGATAATCTCTCCGGCCAAAGCCAGGTAAGCTTTGGCACCCTTGGAAGAACGGTCATGAAACAGGACTGGCACACCATAACTGGGTGCCTCCGCCAAGCGAATATTGCGTGGAATGACGGTGCGATAGACCTTCTCGCCGAAATGCTGCGCCAGCTCGCCGGAAACCTGTTGTGCCAGCATATTGCGATTATCAAACATCGTGCGCAGCAAACCCTCGATCTCCAAACCGGGGTTCAAGTGAGCACGCACTTTCTTGATGGTGTTGACCAGGTCAGATAATCCCTCCAGCGCGTAATACTCGCACTGCATGGGAATCATCACCGCATGGGCGGCAGTAAGTGCGTTGACCGTGATGAGATTGAGGGCAGGGGGGCAATCGATCAGCACATAATCATAATCGTCACCCATTTCGGATAACGCAGCCTTCAAACGTGTTTCACGGGCAATCTCATTCACCAGCTCCACCTCGGCCCCCGCCAAATCGCGATTGGCCGGGATCACATCAAACTTGCCTTTGACAGAAGGCTGGATGACCTCCTTAAGCGTATTCTTGCCTATCAAGACATGATAGACCGTCCGCTTCATGGCTGATTTATCTACCCCACTGCCGGTGGTGGCGTTGCCCTGAGGGTCAAGATCGATCAGCAGCACACGGCGCTTGGTGGCCGCCAGGCTTGCCGCAAGATTCACGCAGGTAGTGGTTTTGCCTACGCCGCCTTTTTGATTGGTAATCGCCAGAATCCGCATTATGCCGCCTTAAGAAAAACCAGATGTCGTTGCGCCTGCAACCCGGGAACATTTAGTTGGATGACTTCTGGCACCAACTGCACAGGAGTAGCGCTGAGCTGCGCCAGCTCATCGTAAGGATGCACGCCTTTCATTGCCAGCCACTGCGCACCCTCTGCGCCCAAATGCCCGGTGAGCGTAACAAACTGATTCAAATCGGAAAATGCGCGTGAGATGACAATATCGAACAATCGCTCAGGCTTGTAATCTTCCACGCGCCCGCAAACCACTTCGAGGTTAGCTATACCCAACTCCGCTTTGGCTTGGCGCATAAAACTCGCCTTTTTATGGCTGGAATCCATCACGGTCACCTGCAGCTCCGGCATACATAACGCCAAGGGTATACCTGGCAAACCCGCGCCACTCCCCACATCCAGCAGGCGCGCGGCCTTGATATGCGGCAAAACGGAAAGGCTATCCAACAAATGCAGAGTCACCATCTCATCAGGGTCGCGCACGGCCGTCAGGTTATGCACCTTGTTCCATTTCTGGATCAAGGCCAGGTAATCCAGTAGCTTCTGGCGCGCCTCTACAGGCAAGGCAACTCCTGCTTCATCTAGGCCCGCCTCAAGTATTGATTGCTGGCTCATGCTGCTTTATCTTCTGGCTTGTTACGGCTTTTGCGCTTGAGATAGACCAGCAGCAATGAAATGGCCGCAGGGGTAATGCCTGAGATCCTGCTCGCCTGGCCTATGGTTTCCGGTCGCTGTGCATTGAGTTTTTGCTGCGCCTCTATGGATAACCCAGATACATCCCGGTAATCGATCTCTGTCGGGAACCTGATGTCCTGGCTGCCGCGCTGGCGCTCGACCTCCGCGTGCTGGCGATCAATATAGCCTTGGTACTTTGCCGCGATCTCAACCTGCTCACGCACCTGTGCCTCCATCCCGCCAAAATCTACCGCCGGCTCACTTGCATTGGCCAATGGCAGGCTGAGCAACGTCTCATAGCTCACATCCGGGCGGCGCAATAATTCGAATAAGGAGTATTCGTGCTCAATGGGCTTGCCCAGCACTCGAACTGCCTCCTCAACGGATAAGGTGCCCGGCTGCACAAAGGTGCGCTTCAGGCGCTCCTGCTCGCGCGCCACCGCCTCCTGCTTGCGCGAAAAAGCCTCCCAGCGCGTATCGTCCACAAGACCTATCTTGCGACCAGCCTCGGTCAGGCGCATATCGGCATTGTCCTCGCGCAATGTGAGCCGATATTCGGCGCGGCTGGTAAACATGCGGTAAGGCTCGCTTACGCCGTTAGTGATCAAGTCATCAACCAGCACGCCAATATAAGCCTGCTCGCGACCAGGGCACCAGCTTGGCTCGTCAGCGACATACAGCGCAGCATTCGCTCCCGCCAGCAAGCCTTGTGCTGCGGCTTCTTCATAGCCCGTCGTACCGTTAATCTGGCCGGCGAAGAACAAGCCTTTTATAGCCTTGGTTTCCAGCGAGCTTTTCAGCCCGCGCGGATCGTAATAATCGTACTCAATGGCATAACCGGGACGCAGAATATGTGCATTCTCCAGCCCGCGAATCGAGCGCACCAACTGGTACTGGATATCGAATGGCAAGCTGGTTGAAATACCGTTAGGATAAACCTCGTGCGTAGTCAAACCCTCAGGCTCAAGGAATATCTGATGCGATTCCTTGTCCGCAAAACGATGGATCTTGTCTTCCACCGACGGACAATAGCGCGGGCCTACGCCCTCTATCACGCCGGTATACATCGGCGAGCGATCCAGGCCGGATCGAATGATGTCATGCGTGCGCTCATTGGTGTGGGTGATCCAGCACGGAACCTGGGCAGGGTGTTGCCCGGTATTGCCAAGGAAAGAAAACACCGGGACGGGATTGTCGCCAGGCTGCTCCTGCATGACGGAGTAATCAATGGTCCGGCCGTCGATACGCGGCGGCGTCCCGGTTTTCAGCCGGGCAGCTGGCAAGCCGATTTCACGCAACCGGGCTGCCAGCGATACTGCAGGCGCATCACCGGCGCGGCCGGCTGGATAATTGCTCAGCCCGACATGAATCAGCCCAGCCAAAAAAGTACCCGCGGTAAGCACTACAGCACTGGACTCAAAACGCAGCCCGAGTTGTGTAACCACGCCGCTCGCACGTTCGCCATCGAGGATAATGTCATCAACCGCCTGCTGGAATAGCCATAAATTGGGCTGGTTTTCCAGGCGACGGCGAATTGCCGCCTTGTAAAGCAGTCGATCAGCTTGGGCCCGTGTGGCGCGCACTGCAGGACCCTTACTGGAATTAAGGATGCGGAACTGGATTCCGCCTTCGTCCGTAGCTGCGGCCATCGCACCGCCAAGCGCATCGATCTCCCTGACCAGATGCCCCTTGCCGATACCGCCAATGGATGGATTACACGACATCTGCCCCAAAGTCTCAATATTATGCGTCAGCAACAGGGTCTTGCGGCCCATGCGCGCGCTGGCAAGCGCCGCTTCGGTGCCTGCGTGACCACCGCCAATAACAATAACATCAAATTTTTCAGGAAATTGCATCTGCCGGGACTTTAATCTTCAAGACCGTCTATGTTACTGCAAAGCCCTGTTTTCGTCATGCCTTAACGCAATGTTTCACGTGAAACTTCTCAAGGCCTGCCCATTTTTTAGTATCCTTATCACTGTAAAAAATGTATACAATCATTCCTGCCATAAGAGAATCCAAAATTCTTTAATAACGCTTTCAAATAGGCTTGTTATCAGCATATGAGTTTGTCGACGATATACAGCAAGACCGGCAAGGGCGCACAAGTCTTAACTGGCAAAAACAAAGCTTTGCCCGCAGACTCCATGCGAGTGCTTTCCCAAATAGATGGCAAATCAAGCGCCGAGTCCATCCTGGCAGAGCTGGGGAAATTCACGGAGCAGGAATTCACCCAGATTCTGGCGCGGCTGGTTGAAGGCGGGCATATCCGCATTGTCGCTGACAACACCATGCAGGACTTTTTTTCCGATTCAGGTATTGCTGCTCCCATAGATGTAATGGAAATTAGCGCTGAAGAATTCCTTAAGACCGAAGCCAGCGCGCATGGCCTGGATAGTGAAACCAAAGTCCGTGAATTAAAAGAAGCTGAAGCCCGGGCCAAAATCCACGCAGAGGAACAACTCAAGCAGGAAGCTGCCGCTCGCGCCCAGGAGCAAAGCGAGCGTGAATTACTCGAGATGGCAAGTCTTCTCGGTAATTCTGCAGATGAGAATACCGATACAGACCTTCAGGCCGAACAAAAAGCACGTGATGAAGCGATTGCATGCGCCAAAGCCGAGGCTGAAAAGATCGCGCATAGTATTGCCGCAGAAAAATCCGCTGCAGCCCGGCAAGAGGCCGAGCGTAAAGCCCGCGAAGAGCATGCCGCGCAAGCCCAACGAGACACACACGATAACTCACACCTCGAACAGGCCGCCAAGAAAGCCGAGGCGGAGGAGAAATCCCGGCGCGAGGCAGAAGAAAGAGCACGTATCGCCGCAGAGCGTGAGGCCGCTGAAAAAGCCCGGCAGGAAGCTGCG
>CAZBSR010000046.1:0-10816 GCA_964494575.1 uncultured Methylophilaceae bacterium
CCAATGTACCGTCGTTTTGTTGCAGATAGATCTTGCCATCGCCGAAACCAAGGCCACGGCTAACGTTATCGCAGCACAGCACTGCTTGAACGGAAGGGTCTTGTTTAGGGAAATAGGACCAGACGATCTTTTGGTTGTCGTTCAGATCAAGTGCGTATACGTTGTTTGGGAACGCAGTATGGATATACATCATGTTGTTGATAACAATAGGCGAACCTTCGTGACCGCGGTTAACGCCAGTAGCGAAAGACCATGCAGCTTTCAGGTTCTTGACGTTGCCTTTGTTGATTTGGTCGAGTTGGCTGTAACCTTGGTTATTGAACTGACCACGTGGGTGCGCCCAATTGTTTTTATCTTTCATTGCAGCTTCTTGGTCAGCAGCTGCTGATGCAACCATAGGCATTGCCATGGTCATACCAATTGCCACGCCGAGAGCCAGCTTAAGTTTGCTCATCTCCATTTTGAATCTCCATAGTTATTAGTACTAAGGGTTTACCAAAGCAAAGCTATAAATACTGCACATTCCATAGCCCCACTTTCGCAGCATTTTCATGCGCGCAAAACCATCTTAGAACAGTCCAAAACGATTTGCAATACTCTATTTACAATTTATTTACAATTTGGCGGAAACAATTGTCCAGCCATACTCGACTCAGCAAATGATGATGTTATGATATTAAAAATTACTTATTAAAATCAATGCGAAAGATGATAATTAAAGATGCCAGAGCGTACTTACAATTTGTATCCTGAAATCGAGCCTTATCAAAGTGACTGGTTTGATACTGGGAGATCACATCAGATCTATTATGAGCAGTGTGGGAACCCTGCAGGGCAAGCCGTAATATTTCTGCATGGCGGCCCAGGAAGCGGCTCTAACCCAAACCAGCGACGATTTTTTGACCCCTCGCACTATCGCATTATCCTCCTGGATCAACGAGGATGCGGCCGTAGCAAGCCTTTAGGCAGCACGGATAACAACACCACCGACCACCTTGTAGCTGATATCGAAGGTCTTCGTAAGCATCTGGATATTGATCGGTGGCTAGTCTTCGGCGGGTCTTGGGGCAGCACGCTCGCGCTGGCTTATGCACTGAGCCAGCCGGACAGGGTAACCGGATTGATATTGCGTGGAATATTCCTGAGCCGTCCTGAAGAATTACATTGGTTTTTGAGCGATGCACGATATTTCTATCCCGAATCATGGGAAGCATTGGTTGCCTTCCTCGAACCTGACGAACGCAGGGATGTTTTAAATGCCTACGCGCAACGCATTTTCTCTGATGACTCAGCCATTAATTTACCGGCTGCCATCAACTGGAACGCGTACGAGAGCAGCATCATGTCTTTGCGTCCTAGCACTGGCAGCGGTTCACCTGTGACAGCCGAGATCCAACTAGCGCGGGCACGGATTCAATTACACTATATATTGCACGAATGCTTTGTCGGGCAACGTGATTTATTACAAGAGGCAAGTGCCCTGGCGCATATTCCGACCGCTATCATCCAAGGCCGGTACGACATGGTTTGCCCGCCTTTGACGGCATGGCAACTTTCGCAGGCGATGCCGCATGCAGAGTTGCATATCATTCCCGACGCCGGGCATTCAGCCATGGAAGCCGGGACAACATCAGCGCTGGTCGCCGCTACTGAACGTTTCAAATCGACTTTATAATTTTAGATTCCATTATTTAGTTAATCACAATCTTGGTAACCAGACTTAAACAGGTTAAAGACCTCGGCAATCATCCGGCGATTGCAAAGCCACGCGAAGCTTATGCCAGGCATCGTTACAGCACACCTTTATTTGTATTGCGTGAGACCTTAAGCGCCTTTCAGCAACACAATGGCCTCGGCATGTCGGCTTCGCTATCCTTTTATGCCATGCTCGCGCTGATACCGATGGCCTTGCTGATGTTCTTCATGCTGAGCCATCTGATTATTTCCTCGGACTATGCCATCGTCCAACTCGCCATCCTGACAAGCAATCTGGTTCCCAAACTCAGTAGCAGCATTATGGTGGAGGTCTACAACGTAGCACAGCATAAAGCCGTGTGGGGGGTATTTGGTTTATTCGCGCTATTCTGGGTAGTCACCCCGCTTGCGGGATGCTTGCGCTCTGCGTTCTATACCATTGCAGCCATTATAGAAGCGCCATCATTCATACAAAGGAAGATCAAAGACATCCTGGCAGTACTCGGGATGTTGCTATTGTTTTTTCTTTTTACCTTTAGCGGACTGTTGCTGGACAAAATAATCACCTTCCTCCACCCCACAGCAATACATTCAAGCCTGATTAGCTCCAGCAGCTCACTTGTATTAACAACACTGCTTATTGCCGCCTTTTATCGCATCTTTTTCCCCGGTCGCGTCACCATCCGCAACATCCTTGTTGGCTCCATAGTTACCGCTTTGCTATGGCTGGCCATGCGACCCGCCTTTGCCTTGTTTCTCACACTCAACCCATCGTATGGCACTATGTTTGGCGGCATGCAGAACATGTTCATCTCCATTGGCTGGCTGTATTACACCTTTGCGGTTTTTTTGATCGGCACTGAGATCATCGGCACACTGCACAAGAAAGACATACTTCTTTTGCGTGGCCTGTTTGGAAATATGCCACCAGACAAAGACAATTATTTACGCGAATTGATGGTGCGCTACGGGCGGGAGTTCAAAAAGGGCGATCTTGTATTCAGCCAAGGCGACAAAGGACACGATCTGTATTACATCGTATCTGGCAATATCAACCTTATCCGTAACGGTCGCGTAATACGCAAGCTTAAGGCGGATGATTATTTTGGGGAGATGGCGTTACTGACCGATACGCCGAGAATCGCGGATGCACGGATAGAGTCGGAGCTGGCTGAAGTGGTCGTTATTAGCGCAGAAAATATTGAAACCCTGCTGTTGAGCAATTCAAATGTTGCCATGAATTTTCTGAAACAGATGGCTACCCATCTGCAAGATAGCCACCAACGTCCCTTGGCCTAGTTCTGTTTCACTACAACCCTAAACGCAATCGCAAAAGGCCGAGATTCCTCTTATAAACTGATCCAAATCTACATCATCCATTTTTTTAATTGGCTCTTGGTGGTTAACCACTTGCTGATTGATAAACGGAAGAATAACTTCTGGACTAATAACCCCGGCGACTGCATATTGCGATAGTGCTACTTCTTCTTGCTTCAATTGCGCTTGCATGAATAATCTTCCTTGTGGGATTCTATTTAAAATTGGCTGAACGGTAATTCAGCACTTCTATGACTCATCATTCTCAGAATAATTCCGTCACGCTTAAAACTTGATAGAGTTTCATCTCTCTCCGTGACATGTAAATGACAGATAGATAAATTATCAACTTGAGTACAATCAATCCTGTCCTATATTATTCCGTCACTAAAATTGGTCAAAAGTTAAATTTACAATGAAAAAAACACCTTCACAGGCTAGGCAGCCTACCCAGGCTGAAATCCAGACCTTGTTAAAATTCTTCCAGGCTGGGCAATTGCCAGAGGCTGAAGTTTTGGCCAAATCCCTGCTCAAAAGCTACCCCAATGTGCCCATTATCAATAATGTCCTGGGTAGCGTACTGGCCGGCCAGAGCAAGTTTGCAGAAGCCGTGGATAGCTTCAAGAAACTGGTCACTATTGACCCGAAATCTGCCGAGTTGCATTTTAATTTGGCACTGATGCAAAGCAATTCAGGCCAACTCGAAGATGCTGCGATTAACTACAGAAAAGCCTCCCAATTGATGCCCAAGTTTGTAGATGCGTACTACAACCTTGGCACTACGTTGCAGGCGCTGGGTAAAAACGCCGATGCCGCGGCCAGCTATCGCAAGGCCATTGAAATACAACCCGGTTTCTTTGAAGCACACGGCAATCTGGGCGCAGTATTGCAAGCGCAGGGTAAACTCAATGAAGCGATCGAGAGCTACCGCAAGGCTATCGCAATTAATCCTGACGCGAGGGGCTTCTTTAATCTGGGCACGGCATTGCGTAATCAGGGCCTGCTCGAGGACGCTATACAAAGCTTCCAGAAAGCTATTGCAACAGATCCGAATTATGCCGAGGCACACAGTAACCTGGGTGAATCCCAATGGCATCATGGTCAGCTCAATGCAGCGGTGGAAAGTTTCAACAAAGCGCTTGCCATTGATCCTGACAATATAAGTGCGAACTACAATCTGGCCGTGTTTTTATATGACAATGGGGAGCTGCAACGCGCCATTCCTCATTTTGAAAGATCGCAATTCGGCGACTGGCAGGAAAGAGTGCTCTATTGCCTCTACAAGACCGAACAATATGAAGCCTTCAAACAAAAGCTCGCGCATGCTATTCAGGCAAATCCCACCTCCCCTTTCCTGGCAACACTATCCACACACTATGCGGTGAATTTCGGGGTGGAGGATGAATACAACTTCTGCAAAAAACCACTGGATCTTGTATATCACGGCAATATACAAGCGCTGTCAGAGCCAAATAGCCCCCTGCTCGCGGAGCTTTTGAGTGATATTGACTCTGCCGAGATTTCCCAGAGAAAGCAGAGTCGCCTGCATCATGGCACACAGTCTTCCGGCAATCTTTTCAAGCGTCCGGAAGCTTCTTTTCAGAAGCTTGCTGAACTGGTCGCGGACACCATTAGGAAATACCAGCAGCAGTATGCCAATGAAGACTGTACGTTTATAAAGGCATTTCCGGACGAGGTGGAATTCAGCAGTTCATGGTACGTAAAAATGCAGTCCGGAGGCCATCTCACCTCGCATATCCACGAGGAAGGCTGGATCAGCGGCGCCGTCTATCTCGCCATGCCAAAGAATAAGGTAAATAAGGATGATGGCAGCATAGAATTGAGTACTCACGGCGATGGCTACCCACAGAAACATGGTGATTTCCCAACCAAAACTGTTGCGCCGAATGTGGGGGATGTGGTGTTCTTCCCATCGTCAGTTTTTCACCGAACGATACCGTTCAGCTCCAACGAAGAAAGAATCTGCATAGCCTTCGATTTAAAACCTGGAGTTTGAAACCACAAACTACGCAATAATGACTGAAAACAACAAGGGCCACTGTCACTGCATGACTAAAAGGCCCTCGTTGTTTCGATTCCGGTTTATTTCAATGCGGCATCAGCCGCCAAAAAAGAAATAAATAATTATCAGCAGGAATGCTGGTACACCCAGAAACCAGGCAATCACATATTTACCCATTATCTTCTCCTTGAATTATTGTTTAAGCGATTTACTTAGCTATGCAGGCGGGCGGCATCGCGCAATTGTTTTACCTGGTCATGGTTACGCTGAACGCCCTGTAATTGCCTTTCAAGTACAACCTTCACGGTTTGCGGCAGATCCTTCTGCAATGCCTTGCGGTAACTCCCAAGCGCGACATCTTCACCACGTTCGCATTCATTCAGGACTGCCACATCATCATTGGCAACAATCGCGGTTTTGATATCGATCCAGCGGCGATGCAATCTCGCACCCAGACCAGATTTTGTATCCGGCTCTCCGCCCAATGACCTAACCAGGGACTGTAACTCTCCCGCGCCTGTCCTGCATTCCTGCGAGCGCTCGGCAAAAAACGCTTTAAGCTTTGGATTCTCGGCATCTTCGGCGCAAGTCTTGAATCCTTCTTCACCGTCCTTGCTGATTTCGATCAGATCATTAAGGGTAGATACAACGTCTTTATTGTCCATTTCGATTCCTCCATAAATATAAACTAAGCCTTTTCCTTGAATGGTCACTGTCGTCGTTTTTATAAATTGTGGGAATAAGACAATCGGAAATAACACTGTAAGAAGCTGCTTACACCCGCCTACATCATCGTCCGGATACCCAATTGAACCCATATTTACCCGATTCAGTTTGGTTTAAGGTTGAGTGTCTAAACTGCACCCTGTCATATAAATTATCAGGAGATTCAAAATGTTTAATCATCGTAGAAGTGTTAAAGGTATTTTAATCATCGCAGCTTTCGGTCTTTTGGCCAGCACAGCAGTCAGGGCTGACGAAGACGATGTACCGAAAATGCGCGCTATAGCCGAAACAGTCGGATTAATCTCTATAGAGCAAGCCAGTGAAAAGGCCCTTGCAGCAAAACCAGGTGTTATTACCGAGGTGGAGCTGGAAAAGCGCCATTGGCCTGAAGGCTGGGATTATGAATTTGAGATCGTCGGTAAGGATGGCAAGGAATGGGATGTAGACGTAGATGCCAAGACGGGCGAAGTGCGCAAGGTGACCCAGGACTGGTTCTAAGTTTATCCGGAGTTTTAATTTGCCAGACGAAAGAATTGATTGATGAACATCAATGTACTAAGTACTTTTTTACCTGCCTTGGCATCAAAGAAAGGCACTCGCATCTCTGGATTCAGCCGGCGAGCCCTTCTTTGGTGCTTGCTGGCAGTGGCGTTGCCGTCCGTATTACTGGTGAGTATTTATCAATTCCGGCTGGAAGCGCTGGCGTGGCATATGTGGCACACACATTTCCAGCAAGCTCCGGTAGCAAACTCGCTTAATCTGCATAACTATCAAGTGACCCTGGATGGAGTCCCCATAGCCGGACTGAGTGACGACATCTCCGGTTTGACCTACAACCAGGAAACCAACACGCTGTTTTCCGTGCTAAACAAGGAACCGTTATTAGTAGAACTGAGCCTTGACGGCCGAGTATTACGCAAAATCCGGATTGACGGCGTGGACGACATGGAAGGTATTACCCATGTTAAGGGCAATCGCTATGTGATTGCCGATGAGCGCAACTTGCGCCTTATCCTGATTGAGCTCGAAGACGGCGTTAACAGAATAGATGCCAGCAAAGCCAGACAGCTCAGCCTTGGCATCGACGGTAGCGGCAATAAAAACTTTGAAGGCATTTCCTGGGATGAAGTTGGCAATCGCCTGCTGGTCACCAAAGAGAAGAATCCGCTGCGAATATTGGCGATTGAGGGTTTTGCCGACACCCAAACGCAGCCTTCTGTAGCACCGAATTTACGCATAAGCCAGGTCGCTCACTCTCCGTCTTTCATGGGGAAACTGAGGGATTTCTCTTCGATCACTTTTCACGATGCGACCGGGCATCATGTATTGCTCAGTGACGAATCGCGCATGGCAGTTGAATACGACGAGGAAGGCCAGTTGGTAAGCTCCATGGCGTTATGGAAAGGCTTCCATGGTTTGAAAAAGAATATCCCGCAAGCCGAAGGCATTGCCATTGGCCCGGACAAACGCGTTTATATCGTGAGTGAGCCCAATCTGCTGTATGTATTCAAGCCTAGTGATGTATCACACCGATAGAGAGCTTACGCCCATAGAACTTTATAGTTATTCTCCGTTTCAAAATAACAGCTAGGATATTATTCCGCTATGTAGTTCTCTAACAGGAACCATATCAGCATGAGCTATTTTCCAGCTATCAAAGGTATTCTGTTCGACCTGGACGGCGTACTTTACATAGGACCACAAGTCATTGAAGGCGCGATTGAGGCCGTCGAGCGCATTCGTGTCTCGGGAATACCCTGCCGCTTTATTACCAATACCAGCACCCTCTCGCTGGCATCGCTGCAGCGCAAAATCAATGCGCTGGGGTTTGCCATCCCATCGGGAGAGATCATTAGTGCCCCCCAAGCTACTGCCCTTTATCTCCAGCACCAGCATAATCCAGTCTGCCGCCTGTTGCTGGCCGATGATGTAAAAAAAGACTTCGCCGGGTTGCGCCAGTCGGATACCGAAGCTGACTATGTCGTCGTGGGAGATATTGGCGGCGCGTGGTCCTACGACTTGATGAATGAAATTTTCAATCTCCTGAGCAATGGGGCAAAACTCATCGCCATCCATAAAAACCGCTTTTGGCAAACTGAGAACGGCCTGAAGCTGGATATTGGTGGATTTATCGAGGGACTGGAATATGCCAGCGGCGTCAAAGCCACCATCATCGGCAAACCCTCCCGTGAGTTCTTCCAGATTGCACTGGATGATATGGGCATGAAATCCTCTGATGTCGCCATTATCGGTGATGACATTGATGCAGATGTGGGCGGCGGACAGCGGGCCGGCCTAAAAGGCATTCTGGTGAAAACAGGTAAATACCGGCCAAACTATGCAGAAGCCTCGCCAATTAAACCGGATCGGGTTATCGATTCCATCAAGGATTTGCCGCGTCTTATGGGCTTATAAACAAAAGCCCGCCAATTCATGGATTGAACGCTTTCGAAGTTTGCTACCCTAAAAGTCAGTGCCTGAAATTAGGCGTAGTTAAATGGAGATAGAAAATATCGCAGAATCCGAAACAGGGCTTTCTCTTTAATATCCACCGCAATTGCTGGGAAACGGGGAAAGCCACTCATGCTTCAATGCTTATCGATTGCGCGAACTACTATCGCGCCCTCCATGAGTCTATCCGCGCGGCACAACATTCGATTTTCGTGCTGGGCTGGGATATCGATAGCCGCATCGAATTGCTACGCGGCGCGGAAGCCGAAAGAAACTCTTGCCCCAATACCTTCTTCGACCTGATCCAATGGAAGGCTCAACAGTCTCCTGAAGTAATGATCTATCTGAACCGCTGGGATTACTCCATTTTCATGGCCGCCGACAGAGAGAACTTTTCTACCTCCAAATGGAAGTCCCACTCCTCAAAGAACGTATTTTTCCTGCTGGATGACCAGCTCCCGCTAGGTGCCAGCCATCACCAGAAAGTGGTAGTCATTGATGATCAGGTGGCATTCTGCGGTGGCATGGATATCGCCATCGGCCGCTGGGATAAAAGGCAGCACCATCCAAAAAACAGGAATCGCGTAGACCCGGAAGGCAATATCAAACCCGGGGAGAAGAAATTCGGGCCCTACCACGATGTACAAATAGTGGTTGCAGGCCCTGTTGCATCAATATTGGCTGAATTGGCGCGTAAACGCTGGCGCGCCGCGGCTGACTTCAGTCCTGTTCCTATTCGCCAGGCGCATACCAAGGCATTGCCGGAGGCATGGCCGAATCTCGATGTGGATTTCAAAAATGTTGATATGGCTGTGGCACTTACCATGCCGCCCTACAAAAAGCACATAGGGACGCGCCAGATCGAGCGACTCTACCTGGACATGATAGCCACTGCCGAACGCTTTATTTACATGGAGAACCAGTTCTTTTCGCGCCAGAATATTGCTGCCGCCTTGGTTAAAAGGCTAAAGCAAAAGCCGGAGTTACAGGTGTTACTCCTGAGCTGCTACAACCCTGAAGGGGTCATGGAAAAAAAATCCCTATGGTACGGGCGCTTAATTTTCCGTGACATCCTGGAAAAAGGCGGCGTTGCCGACCGGATAGTGCTTGCCTATCCCATCAGCCACGAAAATAACGTAGAAAAGCCTGTCCGGATTCATTCAAAGTTAATGATCGTGGATGACCGTTATTTGCGGGTTGGCTCCTCGAACATCAATAACCGCTCCATGGCACTGGATACCGAATGCGATCTTGTAATAGAAGGAAAAGCGAAAAAGGCACGCCAAAAGATAGCGTCAATCCGCAACGACCTGATTCGTGAACATACTGGGCGTACCCATGCCGATATTGCAGAGCTAGTGGCCAACGGTGATGTGCAAATGTTCCTTGAGGACGTGAAACACAGTCGGCAACATATACGCAAAATTAATGATGAGCAGTACCGCAACGAGCGTTTTACCGCCCTGGCAACGCGTCTGGCCGACCCTGAAAAGCCGCTGCTTCCCAGCTTCATCCTGCCTAAAATGAATAGGCCAAAAATTAATTTCTCTGGGCTAAGTATAGGAAAACACGCCATCCCAATACGATTGATACTGGCTGTCCTGCTGATTGTTGGTCTTGCACTGATCTGGCAAGTCACGCCCCTTCGTGAATATGCCACTCCCGATAAAGTCCTGCCGCTACTTGAAGGTGTGCGCAATACGCCATGGGTATTACCTGTCACCCTAGGGTTATATGTACTGGGCACCCTGGTATTCTTCCCGCACATGATCATGACGGCTGTGATCGTTGTTATTTTTGCACCTTTCGAGGCGCTTTGTATCGCCATGTTCGGCTCCTTAATCAGTGGAGCCATCGGCTATGTAGCAGGCAGAAGACTAGGGGCTAAATCATTGCGCGCAATGATCGGAGACTCTGCGAAAAAAATATCCGCCTATGCAAATAAAGGCGGAATAATGGGCATTACCCTGCTACGCATGGTGCCGGTTGCACCCTATACCGTAGTCAATCTTGCACTGGGCATGATGGAAATCACATTTCTTACATTTGTGATCGCAACATTTCTGGGAATGCTGCCGGGCACGCTGGTTTCCATCTTTTTGGGCCATCACATCATGGAGCTGTGGCAACACCACGATGTGGGAAGCCTGCTTGCAGTAGGCTCGGGACTGGCGGCCTGGCTCGGCATGATTGGGCTGACTCATTTTCTGGTCAGGCGCTGGCAGAAACACTCTTCAAGAGCCGCGCAGATTTGAACCGCCTTCGTTTTCTCAGCTTCAACATTCATGGCGGCCGCAGCCTTGATGGCATTCGCGACCTGCGCCGGGTAAACGCCTTGATGGACCGCCTGGATATCGATATAGGCATATTCCAGGAGATGGAAACCCGCCCCTCTTATGGCGGTAGCCCCGATGACGTAGAAATCCTCGCCGGGCTGTCACGGCCCTACCATCTACTTGGCCCCTGCATGAAAGAAGGTGGGGGTTGGTTCGGTAACCTGATCGTTAGCCGCTACCCCATTATGCGTGGCCTAGTGCATAACCTGGAAACAAAGGTGGATCTGGAGCCACGCAATGCAGTCGATGCGCTGATCCAGACACCGCG